>JBCBHD010000192.1:0-6004 GCA_038526115.1 Pseudomonadota bacterium
GGCGCAATGGCTACACTGCAACGCGTCACAGCAGCGGCTGGATTAGCGTTGTCCAGCAACCAGGCCCGGGCAATTCGCTTGGCCGGATGAAGCTTGAAATGCCCAATCCGCATGCAATCTTCTTCCACGACACGCCATCGCGCCATCTCTTCAATCGTGATCGCCGTGCTCTTTCGCATGGCTGCATTCGGACAGAGCGCGCGCTCGAATTGGCGATCACGATGGCCATTCTGGGGCGCGGTGCCTCTCGCGATGAAGCAGTGTCGATCGCAAACTCGGGCAAATATACCAAGGTGCCGATTGAGCGTGAGATGGCCGCCTACATCACCTATTTCACAATGGCGACGGACATTGATGGTGAGCTGCGCAGCTTCGAAGACATCTACGACCGCGACGCACCTGTGATCGCCAGCCTTGATAAGCCGCGCGTGCAAGACCGCTCAGGTGAAAGCGATGATGAAGTGATCGTGATTGAGAACAATCCGCTGGCCGGCGAGTGATCGCTGGGGCCTAAAACACGCCCGGATTGTAGCGTTGCGCAGCGTTGGGATTACTGGACTGAAGTGGCTGCAATTGCTGCTCGCGAGTGAGCATCTGCCCATCGTCTTGCAGGCCCAAACTGTCGGCGTAAATCAACCTACCGCCAGACAGGTTCAGTAGAGCGTGACGGAATTGCTCTGTGCCAAAGACAAAACAGCCATTTGACCGACCCATTCGGCCCCATCGTGCGACATGCGATGGCTCTGCATAGGCGGCGCGGTGCATTACGATATAACGACGAAGCGCCGCGTCATTGGTGCTGTCCAAGCCGCCAAGCCGGACAGAAGTGCCATAGCGACCCTGATACCATTCCCAAGTTACATAGGCCCCGCGCGAGGTCGCATTGGAGCCTTCGACATTAGAATAGCTATCGAGCCAGCCATCATGGTCACGGTCCGAGCCAGCGCCATGGCTAACCTGCGCTGTGGTCACTTCTTCAAGGTTCAGATTGACGAAGTAGAACCGTTCGCGAGCCGAATGGACGCCGTAATCCGCAATGCCGACAATGTCTTTGCGCCAGATCGCGTCGCCAGCCTTGTCCAATTGCTGCTTCGCAATATCGAAAAGGACACGATCACGGGCAGAACCACGACGCGGCTGCGCAGCGAGCTTGGCCGGAAGGCTTGGCAAGGCCAATGCAGCTCCAGCGACTAAGCTGCCTTTGATAAGATCGCGGCGTTTCATAGTGACTATACTATCTAGCTCAGAATGACGTTCCCGTGAATCCCTCATTCACCTCAGTGTCTCTTAAGGACGCAGGTCACCGCTTTCATGGATGACCTTCGCCGCCATTCCCAGCTTGATAACACCGGGCATGTTGGCCTGAATTTTGGGTCCGATTTCAGCTAAGCTTGCCAAGCGAGGGTCATTCTCAGCCATCATTTTTGCGACCGCTGGCCCTGTTGGGTGCAGACGGCTCTTAGCGTTCCAAGCATTAGTCTTCTCATTGCCTGAGAGGATTGCTGTGCTCATCAAGTTCGCCATTACGGCATAGGGGTAGGTATCGGTTGAGTCGGTCAAAGGAGCGGGCGGCAGGAGGTTGTTCTTCTCCTGATCGGTTTCGAAATTCGCCTCAACGAAGGCTGCGAGAGCCGCACTGTATGGGACGAATGGGGACTGCGCGAGCTGAAGCGTGATTGTGTCGCCATTGAAGAACGGTCTGGTTCCTCCGCGAACATCGAAGGGAACCGCGCTCGCCGTGCAATCAATGAATAGCGTGCCTTCAGGCATTTCAACCCGTTCCTCGCCAAAGATCATCGCGGTCGCCTCCAGCGCGCTGACCCGCTTGTTACGATGCACCTTTGTGATCTGACGCAGCAGCGCGACCTCGCCTTCTGAAATCACCGCAAAGTGGAACATCTTGGGTGTTACCTCTGGATCGATCCGAAGCATGGTGCCGCGCTCACCAAGCTTGGCAAACATCTCATCGCCGGTGTCTGAACCATTGGCGCATTCGACCAAATCAATCTGGAACTGGATCAGTTCTTCGATGTGATGCTGAGCGGGTTGCAGCAATTTGCGATTAAACATCCAGCTATCGCGCGGACGCACCCACTCGATCTTGTCCGGCGAAACGCCCGCTTCGAGCAGCCAGACCGCTGTGTCCATCGCGGTCTTGCCGCCGCCAATTACAACATAGTGCTGGGGGAGGTTCTCCGTATCCAGCCAAAGTTGCGGCAAGTCACCCGGTATCGCTTTGCGCGTGCCCTCTGCGATGTCGAAAGCCGGCTTATGCGTCGCGGGCACTGAGGTCTGGAACCATGTCCCATCGACCAGTTTGCGGCGAACCGTGAAAGTGTGTTCCTCCCATGACAGGATACTGCGCGCTTTGTGGGTGCCCACTTCCCCACCGCGATATTCGGTCAATGGAAAATATGCGACACGCCCGCTTGGGATCAGACGCTCTGTCATCAACTTGCTGTAATAGGCAAGGATTTCCGCGTGTTTGGCAAGCGGATACATGCCTTTATTATGGCCTGCCGTATCGACCCGGTCAGGGCACATCTCCATCGAGTTCACACCATAAGTCGCGCTTGGCTGATGCAATGCGACGAAGGAATAGGCGTCGTTCCAGTGACCACCGGGCCGCGCATGTTTATCGACCAAAGTAATGTGGCAATCGGGATCTTCATCCAGCAAAGTGTCAGCAAAGGCGAGGCCAACGGCGCCAGCGCCAATGATCAGATAGTCGGTTTCATGAGCGGGCATGGATGAGTATCCTAAGGGTCAAGGGATCGTTCAGTTGAGCTAGAGCAAATGTGGTCTTGGAGGAAGAGATATGATGATTGCTAAACGGATCGCGGTCGCTGTGTTGATGGTCACTGGCCTGCACGGGGTTCTTCTCGCGGAAAGTAATCAGGCGACAGAACAGACCGCAAGTCCCCTTCGGTTTGAATACAGCGAACTGACCTTGGTGCGAAGCAGTCGTGACGACACGCCTTCGACCATCACGGTCGAGAAAGACGAGATCCCCGCGCAGCCTACGCGCATTCTGGATGAGGCCGCGGCTGAGCGGCTCTTCAGGAACTCAGGCGTCACTTTGCAATGGATCGGTTGGGAAGAGCGCGGACCGACTTGGGTTTCTGTCACTGAGGACGGTCATTGGATGCTTCTTGGCGGTCAAGGCGAACCCGCTGGCGCCAATCTCGACATAGAAGGCTTCGTCACAGAGATCGGCAGCGACTACTTCATATTTTCCGGAACCATCAAGATGTTCGATACGCCGGATGAAGGGCGCTTCTGCAAAGCCACAAAGGAATGGCGCTTTGCTGTCACGCAAAACCGAAAATATTGGCGGCTGCGCGAATTTGGGTGGTGCGATTATCTCACCGACTACATCGATATCTATTTCTAACGATCGCTCAGGATCATCTGGTTGTTCGAAATTTCAACGGTGCCAATCTGCGATAGGTAGGATTGGCCGAGCAGAGACACGTCGAGCCCGCGAGGGATGATCATCGCGCTCACATTCTGACGCTGCATCCCGCCAATCTCCACATCACGCAGCCTTGTGCGAACGCCATAAACAGTGCCATTGGCTCCCCGCGCAACCGGGCGCACATCGCTTTCATTCCAGCGCAGACCGATGGCCGATGCGTCGCGGCCTGTAAGTGCGATCACGCTCGCGCCTGTATCGACCATCATGCGAACATTGCGGCCTTCAACGCGGGCAGAAGCATAGAAGTGCCCATCGCGCTGGCGGGTGAGTGTGTGGCCGCTTGGGGCATCCCAGACCGTTGATTGGGGCTGGATGGAGCGGTGTGAGTAGGCGTTGTCATTTTGACCTGAGGACTCAACCCGATCGCTTTCAGACCGGAGGGTGCCGTCACTCGGCACTATGGGCGTGATTGACCCGAAGGCGATGCCAGCCACAATCACAAGGCCAGAGCCAAAGAGGATACGATCGAGCATTGGGAGGGGATCGCATATCCGCCCTTACAACCCCTTAAGCTCCGGACTGCTTGCGGGCATCTTTGCATTCTCATCGGCCATTGCGAGCATTGATCGGGCATGGCGCGCTGCGACTTCGCGTTGGACATCGCCATATCCTCCACCCAAAGCGGAGGCGATGGGGAGACCGCGTTTGCGCGCCTCATTGACTACGAAACGGTCGCGTGTCTCTAGGCCCTGATCGGTAAGCGCGAGCCTGCCGAGCTTGTCATCCACATGCGGGTCGACGCCTGCTTGATACAGCACCAGATCAGGCCGGAACCCATCGAGCATCCGCGGCAAGTGGTTGCTGAGCACCGTCATATAGCCCGCATCTGTGGTGCCATCAGGCAGGCCTAGATCGACGGTGGAGCGAGCTTTGCGAACTGGGAAGTTCTTCTCTGCATGGATGGAGAGTGTGGCAATGTCGGGGTTGGTGGCGGTAAGGCTTGCTGTGCCGTCGCCTTGATGCACGTCGAGGTCCACGATCAGGATGCGCTTGGCAGCGCCTTCCGCGATCAAGCGATTGGAGGCCACTGCCAAGTCGTTGAACACGCAATATCCCGCTCCGGTGTTCGCAAGCGCATGGTGGCTGCCCGCCGCTGAGTTCGCCGCATAGCCGTGCTCCATTGCCAGCTTTGCTGCCAACCAAGTGCCGCCATTGGTGTGCCGCACGCGGTCGCGGATGCGCTCTGTCACGGGGAAGCCGATACGGCGCTCTTTCTCGCGCGGGACCTCTGCTCGGAACACCTCATCGACATATTCGGGATCATGCACCGCTTCGAGCCATTGGCGCGGCATGGGGTCCGGTGAGTGCTCGGTGATCGCTGCGCCCGATGCGCGCAGCTCCTCCATGACGAGGTAGTATTTGTCGAACTTGAACGTGCCCCGCTCTGGGCGCGGAGCCATGTAGTCAGCGTGGTGAACGACGTGGAGCAAGTCGCTTAGGAAGCCTTGTCGGCCAGCATCGCCAGCTCATCATAGATCGCGTCTTCACCGCGCGAGGCAGCGTCGCGCCATGTGGTGGCGGTGTCGGCGTTGAGCAACTCGCCCTCTGGCGTGAGTACCAGCACGTTGGGTGTGCCGGGTAGGTCATCAACGCCGAAACGCTGAGCCACGTCTAGGTTGTGCCCGTCGCCCTCCGACTGAGGTGTGCCCACATTGACGAAGACCAGCTCATACTCCTCCGCGATCAGGGCTTTGAAGCGGTCTGTTGCGAGCCAGCCCGCCAGCGCTCGGCTGTCGTGGCACCAGTTCGCGCCCATCACCAGCAGGACGCGCTTGTCACTCTGAGAAGCGCTTGCGAGGGCTGCATCGACATCGCCCATAGCATCGTCGCTCACCGCATAGGAGCGCGCTTCGGGGTAGTCGTGGCCTGCGCTATGGCCACCTGTGACTGTCTTAGCGATAGCCACTCCGCCAACCAGCAGCAGCGCGGCTAGCAGACCTCCTACGATAGGCTTGATCATGTACCGCCTACTCCGCCGCTTCCACCGCATGCGGGTCGAACGCCACTGCCTCACCAGCCTCGATCTTCTCCGCCTTCTCTTCGACCAGACGCACGATGTGGTCGAGCATGTCCTCATCCTCAATCGTGTGCGCTTTCACGCCAGAGAGGTAGACCATGTGTTTGCCTGAGCCGCCACCGGTGAGGCCAATGTCCGTCTCGCGCGCTTCGCCGGGGCCATTGACCACGCAGCCAAGCACGGAGAGGCTCATCGGTGTCTTGATGTGCTCCAGCCGCTTCTCAAGCGTCTCAACCGTGCGGATCACATCGAAACCTTGGCGTGAGCAGCTGGGGCATGAGACGACGCGAACGCCGCGGGTACGCAGGCCGAGCGCTTTGAGCATCTCATAGCCGACCTTCACCTCTTCCTCTGGTTCAGCCGAGAGCGAGACGCGGATCGTGTCGCCAATGCCTGCCCAGAGCAGCGAGCCCATGCCGATAGAGCTCTTCACAGTGCCCCCGATCAGGCCGCCTGCTTCGGTGATGCCGAGATGCAGCGGGCAGTCCACTGCGTCGGCAAGCCCGTGA
>JBCBHD010000193.1:0-5875 GCA_038526115.1 Pseudomonadota bacterium
CCTCCGACGGCGATGCCAAACGCGTTAACCCAATTGAGACAGGTCAAGCGCGGCGAGCAGTGCTGCGCGAGCGGCGATTACCGTTTTCGCCAGCGTTTCGGAGCCGATGACCGCAGGATCGATCTGTTCAGGCCAGTAGTGCGCAATTATGCCCGCGATAGTATCTGCCTTGGCCTCATCCAGCAGAAAACGCGGATCGACCGTCGCCGGATCGCACACCACGCGCAGACGCAGACATGCTGGGCCTCCGCCATTGGCCATGCTTTGACGCACATCGACAGGGATTACATCGCGAATGGGTCCGTTGCTGGCCATCATCCGCTGGCAGTAGGCCCATACGCTGGCACTCTCGCGGCACTCCTCAGGCACGATCAAAGCCATGCTGCCATCTGGCTGTGTGACCAGCTGCGCGTTGAACAGATAGGTACGAATGGCCTCTTGCAAGCTGACGGCTTCGCTTGGCACTTCAACAATCTCGAGCGCCGGAAAGGCAGCGCGGATCGCATCATAAGCGCCTTGCTGATCGGCAAAGGCATGTTCGTGGGTGAACAGGACTCTCTCGTTCGCGACCGAGACAACATCGTTGTGGAAGGCCCCGGCTTCGATCGCCGCCGGGTTCTGTTCGATGAAAACGGTGCGTGCGGGGTCAAGCAAATGCGAACGAGCGATCAATCGGCCAGCCTGCTCGTGCTGCCTTGCGGGAAACTTGCCACCAGGGCGTCCATACACAAACACTTCGACACCCGGGCTACCGTGCCCTTCGCAAAAGCGCATGTGGTTTGCCGCACCTTCATCGCCAAACGTGTCTGGCGCGATCATATGATGGACGAAGTGATCCTTGTCGCCGAACGCAACGGCAAGCATACGCGCCGTATCGACCCATTCCTGACCGCGGTGGAGCATGGTGACGAGATTGGCCGGGGTGATGTGGCATTTCCCGTCTTTCGTATCCGGCGAAGGGGAGATGGTGGCCGCATTGGCTGTCCACATGCTCGAAGCTGACCAAGGCGCAGCGCGCAACGCCGGATCTTCGCTTCCATCCAGAGCCAGCCGACCTTCAAGTGATCGGTTGGGGCGGGGCAGAGGCAGCAGGAAACCCTGGACGCCAAGCCGGGCCAGGTTGCCCCGCATTTTGTCGAGCCCCTGCAAAGCGGCAGCACGAGGGTAGGACGGGTCACCTTTGTGGCTAGCACTGGCGATGTTGCCGAGGCTCAGCCCTGCGTAATTGTGGGAAGGGCCGACAACGCCATCGAAGTTGATTTCAGTGAGGCTCATCGAGCAACACTCCAGATCGTGTCCCCTGCGCTTACATCGAGCGCATCTGCGGCCACCGCATCAATCGCAATGCCGCCGTTTTCATCAAACTTCCGAGCACCATAGCAGGCGCGGAATGTTTCGAGCCGGCCTGTTGCGAGGATTGCTCGTTCGCCTTCCTGCAAATCGACATCGGTAATCGTTGCAGAAGTGCTGCCTTTAACGCTGGCAACATCATCAGTGCGGGCAATCATGCTGGGGCCGCCGTCGAAAATGTCGACATAATTTTCGTAGCGGAAGCCTTCATTCTCCAACATGCGCATGGCCGCGCGGCCGGTCGGATGCGGCACGCCTATTACGCTGCGGGCGTCTTCGCTCAGCATGGCGACATAGACCGGACTCTTAGGCATCAGATCGGCGATGAACTGGTTGCCATTGATGGCGTTGAAATAATCGGCTTCCTGAAAACCCATGCCAAAGAAGCGTCCAGCGACACCATCCCAGAACGGGGATCCGCCGCGCTCATCAATAATTCCGCGCAGTTCAGCGAGGATTTTCTCGGCGAAACGCGTTCTGTGCATCGCCACAAACAGATAACGACTGCGAGCCAGCAAAAGGCCAAGGCCGCCTGCGCGCTCATTCGGATGCAAGAACAGCCCGCCCACTTCACTGCATCCTTCAAGATCAGTTACGAGGCTGAGCATTTCTGCCCGGACTGTGCGGTCTAGCTCTTCACTATACTGAGTGAGTGTGTGCAGCCGATAAGAATAGAACGGCCATTTCTGCCCTACCTGAGTCATGAGCTGGCAGGTTCCGCGCACCGCTTTGGTGGTCAGATCCTCCAGCACCAATACGAATTGTTCGTCGGCGATCTCATCGCCGGTATTGGCGAATGCCTCTGCCGCCCGTTCAAGCTTAGTTGAAAGCGCTTTGCGATCGGCGGGCAGGTTCGTGAACCCGCCACCGGTCAGCTTTGCCATTTCATACAAGTGCTCAAGATCCGAAAGTCGCGCTGCTCGCAGGCGAAAGGTCAATGCAAAGCTCCTTCTGCAATGCGCTGGATGACACGCGCGGACAATGCCGCACGCTCAGCAAGACTGGAAACGATCAGAAACTCATCGGGCGAATGGATTGAGCCTCCGCGCACGCCCATTGTGTCAACCACCGGCACTCCGCAAGCAGCGATATTGTTGCCATCGCAAACGCCCCCGGTTGATTTCCAGTTGATGACCTGACCAAGCTCAGCCCCGCATTCCCGCACCAGATCAAACAGACGTTGAGCCTTTTCATCGACGGGCTTCGGTGGACGGGTCACCCCACCATGTCGGTGAGTCTTCACTTCGTGATCCGCTTCAATGCTGCTCAGCAAAGTGTTGAGAGTACTGTCAAAACTGTCCATCGCTTCAGTTGACTTGGGGCGGATGTTGAAGCGCAGGACAATGTGATCGGGTACGACATTGTTAGGGCCACCCCCTTCCAGCTTGGCCGGGTTTACAGTGATGTCTTCGCGCTCCATCGCTTTGAGCCGCAGGATCAGATCTGCCGCCGCAACAAGAGCGTTCCGCCCTTCATGTGGGTTGCGACCAGCGTGCGCTGATTTGCCTTTCAGCGTGATCGAGTAGTTGCCTGTGCCACCGCGAGCATGCGCCAAGGTGCCATCAGGCAGAGCGGCTGGTTCATAGGTCAGCGCGGCAAGTTTTCCCCGCGCCATATCGGCGATCAGGTCAGCGCTGGCCAGTGATCCTGTTTCTTCATCGGAATTGATCAACACATCATAGCCGAGCGAGCCGGCACTCGCCGTACTTTCAAATGCCAACAAAGAATGCAGGATTACTGCGATCCCGCCTTTCATGTCAGCCACACCTGGACCATTGAGAACATCATCGTCCAGCCAGGTCTGCTGCTGAAACGGGTGCTCTTTTGGAAAGACTGTATCCATGTGACCAGTCAGCAAAATTCGGCGATTGGCTGTCGGTCGAACGCGCAGGATCAGATGCTGACCATTAGCCTTTTCAAACTCGCTTCCATCAGCCGCAATGGCAGTGACGGGAGCTGGATCGACGAGTTCGACATCACCGGGAAGAGTCGAGAATGCCTGAGCTAGCGCATTCGCTTGCTTTGCCAGACCTTCAAGATGACCTGTCCCGGTGTTGATCGCGCACCAAGACTGGACCTGATCCAGCATCGCCGCAGCGTCAATCGACGCATCAATTTTTTTGAGAGCTTCCGATTTCATTGGCAACCACTCCTAGACTGCAATGTCAGGCGTTCCAACCCATCCGTTGGCCGTTGCAATCCGATCATCACTTGGCCATAGCGCAACCCGTCCTCCTCCCCGGGCCCGACTCACAAGGCGTCACGAGGACCATTAATGACAAGCATGATTGATCGCGCTGGGCTGCAAGTTGATGAGCGGCTGGCGACATTCCTTGAAGGCGAAGTTCTAAAGCCGCTTGGCAGGGACTGCGCCGCCTTCTGGACGGGCTTTGCTGACCTGCTTGCAGGCTTTGCGCCGCGCAATGCTGCGTTGCTTGCCAAGCGTGAAGATTTGCAGTCGCAGATTGATACTTGGCATTCTGAGCGGCGTGGAAGGTCGCATGATGCCGCTGAGTATCGCGCTTTCCTTCAGGGCATTGGCTATCTGGTCCCCGAACCCGGCGATTTTTCTGTCGGAACACAAAACGTAGATGCCGAGATTGCAACGATGGCCGGGCCGCAATTGGTCGTGCCTATCCTCAATGCTCGCTTCCTTTTGAACGCCGCCAATGCCCGATGGGGCAGCCTGTATGATGCGTTTTACGGCACAGATGCTCTCGACGCGCCGCCTGCGAAACTGGGCGGTTATGACAAGGCACGCGGCGATGCGGTGATTGCGCGGGGTCGTGCCTTTCTGGATCAGGCACTTCCGCTGGTGAACCAAAGCTGGGCCGATCTGAAGGATGAGAAAGACGGCAAGCTGCGGGATGAAAGCCAGTGGGTCGGCTTCACAGAAAAAGGCCTGCTGTTTCAGAACAATGGCTTGCATATCGAAGTCGTTTTCGACCGTTCCACCCCGGTCGGCGCAGACGACAAGGCGGGCATTGCCGACATCAATATCGAAGCCGCGCTGACAACTATTGCCGACTGTGAAGATTCGGTGGCGGCAGTGGATGGCGAAGACAAATTGCTCGCCTACACCAATTGGCTTGGGATTATTCGCGGCGATCTGGAAGAGAGTTTCGAGAAGGGCGGCAAAACCCTGACCCGTAGGCTCAACGGCGACAAGACTTACAAGGATGGTGCAGGCACTGAGCATAGCCTTTCTGGGCGCAGCCTGATGTTTGTGCGCAATGTCGGCCATCTGATGACCAATCCGGCGATCCTTCTGCCCGATGGCAACGAGATTCCCGAAGGCATTATGGACGCAGTGTTCACAAGCGCAATCAGCACGTTGGATGTCGAAGGGCATGCCAAACATGGCAACTCCAAGCATGGCTCGATCTATATCGTGAAGCCCAAGATGCACGGGCCGGAAGAATGCGCCTTCACCAATGATCTGTTCGACGCGGTGGAAGACCTGCTTGGTCTGAAGCGCCATACGATCAAAGTCGGCGTGATGGACGAAGAACGCCGCACCAGCGCCAATCTTGGCGCATGCATTCATGCGGTGAAGGATAGAATCGTCTTTATCAATACGGGCTTCCTTGATCGCACCGGCGACGAAATCCACACATCAATGCAGGCAGGCCCGATGATGCGCAAAGGCGCAATGAAGGGGTCGGATTGGTTGCAGGCATACGAAGCGCGCAATGTCGCCATCGGTTTGAAGCACGGACTCGCCGGCAAGGCGCAGATCGGCAAGGGCATGTGGGCTGCACCTGATCTGATGGGGCAGATGATGGTCGAGAAAATCGGCCATTTGCGTGCCGGAGCGAACACCGCATGGGTTCCATCACCCACCGCTGCGACGCTGCATGCGCTACACTATCATCAGGAAAACGTGTTCGACATTCAGAAGAGCCTGCCCGAACCGGCCGGTCTCGACGCGCTCCTCTCCATTCCGCTCGCGACTGACACCAACTGGCCCGAAGACGAACTGCGTGACGAGCTAGATAACAACGCGCAGGGCCTGCTTGGCTATGTCGTGCGATGGGTTGATGCCGGGGTAGGGTGCTCCAAAGTTCCGGACATCAACGATGTTGGTCTGATGGAAGACCGCGCAACCTTGCGCATTTCTTCCCAGCATATCGCCAATTGGCTCCATCATGGCGTGGTGAGCGAAGCGCAGGTGATGGACAGCCTCACACGGATGGCGGCCAAGGTCGATGCTCAGAACACTGGCGATCCAACCTATGTCCCGTTGATCGGAAACGAAGACGGACCGGCATTCAGCGCCGCGAAAGAACTGATTTTCAAAGGCGTTGAGCAACCATCGGGCTACACCGAACCGTTGCTTCATCGGTGGCGGCAAGTGAAGAAAGCGAGCTAGAGCGGCTGATATGATGTTTGACCGTATCGAGGCCCGTTTGTAGTCTTGTGCCGTGACACCGACAGACCGTTTTGAAGTTCTGGAAAGCCAGAGTGAGCCTTTACCCCGCATCGTAATCAGGTCTCGCGCTAGCGGCTCCAAAATTACGCTCGA
>JBCBHD010000194.1:0-5865 GCA_038526115.1 Pseudomonadota bacterium
GAGCGAATGGCCAGCTTGGCGGAGCGCTGCAACGCACCGCACCTGAATGGGCCGATCTCAACGCTATCGATGTCGATGACGTAGATCTCACCGACGATGCAATGCTTCGCGCAAGGTTGGTTGTCGAAGCGCCTGATGTCATCATCAACACCGCTGCCTACACGGCGGTCGACAAAGCGGAAGCGGACGAGGAAACCGCCAAGGCGATCAATGCCGATGCGGTGGGTATCATGGTTGAAGCCATGGAAGGTCAAGGCGGCAAGCTGGTCCATATCTCAACGGACTTTGTGTTCGACGGTACATCTTCACGTGCGTATCGACCCGATGACAATCGTGCGCCAATTTCCGCGTATGGACGGACAAAAGCTGCTGGAGAAGATCACTTACGAGAAAGTGATCTGCTGATCCGCACCGCGTGGGTCTATGAAGCGGGCGGTGCGAATTTCGTCCGCACAATGATCCGGCTGATGAATGACCGCGATGAGCTTGGTGTGGTTTCGGATCAGATCGGTTCTCCTACTTGGGCGACTGGACTTGCAACAACGATCTGGGCTCTGCTTGAGAAGCAGGAGAGTGGTACTTTTCATCACAGTGATGATGGTGAGATCAGCTGGTACGATTTCGCAGTTGCTATCGCCGAAGAAGGCCATGCCGCTGGCTTGATCAGCAAAGTGCCGACCATCAATCCGATCACGACGGCGGACTATCCCACACCTGCGGCGCGACCGGCCTATTCGCTGCTTGATTGCAGCGCCACTCGCGAAGCTCTAGGGGACCAGCCGGTCCATTGGCGCACCAATCTTCGTGCCATGCTCGAACAGGAAAAGGCTCTTGGCTAGCATTCTCGTAACCGGCGGCGCCGGCTTTATTGGCGGCAATTTCGTGCATTACTGGAATGCACAACACCCTGACGATGACGTCGTCGTTCTGGATGCGCTGACCTATGCGGGTAACCGTTCTACGTTGGCTGGTGCGAACAGGACCGAATTGGTCGAAGGCGACATACGCGATCAGGACACTGTCGAAAGTCTGCTGCGTGATCGTGCTATTACGACGATCGTCCATTTTGCCGCGGAAAGTCATGTTGACCGCTCTATCAGCGGACCAGATGCCTTTATCGACACCAACATTCTCGGCACTAATAGCCTTCTCAAAGCGGCGCGTTCGGTTTGGTTGGACGGTGACGGTACGGACCACCGGTTCCATCATATCTCAACCGACGAAGTTTTCGGATCGCTTGGGATGGACGATCCCGCATTCAGCGAAACAACCGCATACGCGCCGAATTCGCCTTACTCGGCATCAAAAGCGGCGTCCGATCATCTCGTTCGCGCCTACCACCACACCTACGGTCTGGAAGTGACGACCAGCAATTGTTCCAACAATTACGGGCCGTACCAATATCCCGAAAAGCTGATCCCGCTGTTCTTGCTCAATGCGCTGTCGGGCAAGTCTCTACCTATATACGGTGACGGGATGAACGTGCGCGACTGGCTGCATGTCGAAGATCATTGTCGCGGCATCGAAGCCTGCCTCCTGCGCGGAAAACCAGGTGAGACTTACAATATTGGTGGCGGGGCCGAGCTTCCCAACATGGAAGTGATTGATGCGATTTGCCGTGAAGCTGATCGTGCATTCGAAGAGGTGGATGGGCTGGTGGATCGCTATCCCGATGCACCGGCGGCGCGCGGCGAAAAGAGCGAAACCTTGAAAACGTTCGTGACGGATCGCGCTGGGCATGATCGCCGCTATGCGATCGATGAAACGAAAGCGCGTGCCGAGCTCGAATACACACCGAAACGCGGCTTCGACGAAGGACTGCGCCAGACATTGCGCTGGTATCTCGACCACGAAGACTGGTGGCGACCACTTCTGTCGGCATGAAGCTAAGCGCACTCTCCAGCAAGATCGAGCAGCTCACCAACCGGGCAGGGCTTGAACTGTCGCTTCGCCGTGTGCGGCGCTCAACATCAGGCCTACGCGTTGTGTATTTTCTGCATATCGGCAAAGCGGCCGGATCGCAGGTCAAGCAGATGATGGCGCAGGTCAATGCGGCACGATCAGACATCTATTTACACGGATTGACGCACGATGTGGCTTTGGCGGAACTACCGGAGCCATCGGATTACTTCTTCTCGATCCGCGATCCGATCAGCCGCTTCCGTTCCGGCTTCTACTCGCGCAAGCGGCGCGGTCGGCCTTTGAACGATATCGCGTGGACTCCGCACGAAGAGACAGCTTTCGCCAATTTCGAACACGCTGCTGATTTGGCCGAAGCGTTGTTCGCTCCCAGCGAAGAAGGGTTGAAAGCGGCCGCAGCGATGAAATCCATCCGCCACACCGCGCAGGATCAGATTGATTGGTTCGCTCTGGCTGGAGACATATTCACCACTCGCCCACCTGTCTGGGTGCTGCGGCAAGAGCATCTCGAACAAGATCTCAAGATTCTGCTGGATCGGCTGGGCGTCGATTTTGCACCTGAAGCGCGCAAGGACGTAAAAGGTTCTCATGCCAATGACTATTCAGGCATTCCCGACTTGACCGAAAAGGGGATCGCCAATCTCCGGCGTTGGTATGCGCAGGACTTTGCGTTCTACGAAGCTGTAGAAACCTGGATGGCTTCAGAGCGCGGAGAGTAGGCGGCGGAGGAGGAGAAGCGCGCCAGCGTTCCGGAGTATCGCGCCTGTGGCTGCGGCAACAGCTGCGGCGACCATGCCATAGGTCGGTAACAGCCAAACAAGCAGCGCAACGCAAACGGCGACTGTAGCAATCTCAATCACCAGGACTGTGCGTTCACGCTTCATCATGGTCAACGCCGCGCCTGCCGGACCGGCGGCAACATTGATGAACTGGCCAACGGCGAGAATACGAAGCGCATCGGCCCCGCGAACGAATTCTTCTCCAAACAGCGAAAGGATAGGCTCGGCAGCGAACATGACGAGCAGCAGTAGCGGTGCAACGATAGCGATCCCCATCGCGCTCGATGTGCGGACGGTCTTCCATGCTTCGCTGGCATCGCCTTGATCGAATGCTGTGGCCAATCGAGGCCCGGCCATCAGCGCGAAACTGCTGTTGACCAAGGTGAAGAGCAGACAGATCTGGAAGCCAACGCGATAGATGCCTGCTTCTGCCGCATCGCGAAACGCGGTCAAAAGGAACAGTCCAAGCCAGTCGTTGAGCGCGGCTAGAAAGCTGAATGCTGCGATGAACAAGCCGCTCGCGAGTGCAACAGGGCCAGCCTGCCGTTTGATATCCCGCACTGCTCGCCGGACAAGCCACCATCCGGCGCATCCCACGATGACTACAGCGTAAACGTACGCCACGGACGGGTCGAATGGATTGGCTCGCGAACTTGTTGTGGTCACAGCAACCAGCAGCAGGATCGCTATTGTAGTGTAGCTGACCCCATCAAGCGACTGTGAGATGAGCACGCTGCCTTTGGCACGGAGCAGCGAACTGCACGCCTTGATCAGCGGCAGAGCGACAATCGCAGGAGCGAGCGCTCGCAAATGCAATGTGACCACTGGTTCATCGAGGACGTGAACTGCAATCGGCTCGGCAACAAACCAAGCGAGTATCGCCAACGGAATGCTGACGATCAATTGCCGATTGCGCGCATTCACGAAAAAGTTGAGCGCGCTGCCGTCCTGACCTTTCGCGAAAGCGGCGCTTGCTGTGCGGACGATGAGCCGGTCCAGGCCCTGCGTTGCAACCAATGCGAGGATCGTCGCCGTCGCCAAGGCAAGCTGGAAATGCCCGAACGTTTCCGCGCCGAACATGCGTGCAATCACCCACGTCATCGCAAACGCGGCGGCAGCCCCAGCAGAACGCATGCCGAGCCCCAGCAGCAATTCGAACCGCAAGCCTTTGGGCGAAAACCTGCCCAGCCGCTGCGCTAATCCATTCAGCATGCCGTGATGCGTCCCGCTGTCCACAAGGTTGAGCCCGGCAAAGGCGTATGCGAGCTGCCCGCGCCTTGGCAAGGGCGCTCACTGTAGTAGGTGGAGGACAAGTACCAACAGTCTCGGAACGCTTCGCGATGTCAGAATCCACTTCGGGTCTAAATTCAGGCCCAAATTCCGGCAAGGTTTTTTGCATCGGCTTCCAGAAGACAGGCACTTCTTCGCTGCGCGATGCACTGGCGCAGATCGGCTATCGAGTGTGCGGTGTGTTTGGTCGTGATGTTCCGTTGAATGAACTGCGAGACAGTTTTGTCGAGCGCGGTCTCAAGATCGCACAAGAGTATGACGCGGTCGAAGATATGCCATGGCCGCTCATGTTCCGCGAACTGGATGAGGCGTTTCCGGGCTCGAAATTCATCCTAACAATCCGCGATACTGATCGCTGGTACAATTCTATCGCCAATCACTTCGGGGCCAATCCCTATCACATCCAGCAGCTGACATACGGAGAGGATGCACCGGCTCCGGTTGGCCACGAAGCGCGCTATCGGGAAGTGTATGACGCGCACAACGAAGCGGTTCGCGCCTACTTTGCAGACCGGCCCGATGACCTGCTCGAATTCTGGATCGAGCGTGGCCACGGATGGGATGAGTTGGGGGCTTTTCTTGGGCGAGACGACATTCCGAAAGGCAAATTCGTTCACACCAACTCGCAGAAACAGCGCGGGACGGTCCTCAATCGGATCCGCGGACGACTGATCCGTATGGGTGTGCCGTTGAAGTCGATGGACGGTTAGAGCAGCTTCAGGTCTGCGCGACCGCTTCTGCGGCCAATTGGCGCACTTGCTGAAGGTTGGAAGGAAACGCCGCCTCTTCGACCACTGCAACTCGTCTCACGGTAGCATTCATTGTGCCGGAGCCGCGCCCAATTCGCATTTGGCTCCGCCCTGAAAGATTGATTCCTTCCATCAGCAAGATGACTTCGCCAGCGCCATTCACAGCATCGTGCAATTCACCGCGTGTGGCGCGAACCTGCCTATTAGCGCGCACTGTTGCCTGATGGGAAACTCCGCTGCCCGCCTGATATTGGACATAGCTGGTGTTGGCATTGTCCGAGATAAACACGCCGGGGTCCGATGGATCATTCACGCTTACCGCCATTGCGACCGTGAAGGTTCCTCCGCTGATGGATTGGAAGACGAAGTCATTGTTCCCATCGAATGTTGCTCCGCCTGCGCCAAGTGCAGGTTTGCGGGAGTTGGTCGCTTGTGTGTGATTGTTTCCTGCACTGGACCTATCGAGCGAAGTCCAAGGGGGAACTTCAATCGCCGTGGTATAATCGTGGAATGAGGATTGACCCCCAGCCGCATCAATGAGCGCCAGAAGATCAGCCTGCGGATCACCGCTGCCACTGTTTCCGGTGCTGTCGGAAAAGGCGCTGGCTGAAAGTGCGATAGCGCCGGGTGCAGCCAGTTCAGGGTAGGCAGCGCCACTAAGATCGTGTGCAAGCAAAGGCGCAAACCCGCTCGAAAGCAATTCACCGATAGGTGTGAAATCGCCCAAAGCGGGATCTGCGAACAGGCTCTGCGCATCGCCGCCGAAGGCTACCCGTGTGGCGCCTGATGGCTTGGTCGATCCACCATGGAGATGCAGCGCGTCGACAACCATGCCAGCCGGCTGTGGACCGGCATATATGAACGCGCTCGCAATATTGTTGGCGAAAAGGCAGTACGCGTCGGTTGTGAAGCCGGGGTTGTCGGACCTCACCAGCCATCGCTGATTTGCGAAAGTGTTGTGCGCGATCACAACGTGGCTCGCTGCAAGGTCTGTTCGGCCAAATTGCGAAGAGTTGGCTTCGGGATCGTAATATCCGTCAACACCCGGGCGCAGGTAAAATGCGTTGCCGAGGATCATCATATCGCGCTCTGCGGCTTCGCCACCTGCCGATGTGGGAGATATGAAG
>JBCBHD010000195.1:0-5819 GCA_038526115.1 Pseudomonadota bacterium
GTCATGCACAATCTAGGCTATACGGTGCATGACTTCGGCAATGCCGGACATGCCGATGCCGCCAATGCCGACAAAGTGGATGGTGCCGATATCGGTGCCAACGCCCTTCATTCGGCTGCCTTTTTCGCTGCTTTTCGGGTCGCGCTTTCAGGCTTCGTCGCAACCTGTGCCGCGCGCGGCTTTGCGTCGCCGACGGTTATCACATCCATCAAGTCGATACCGGCCATGCTCTCAACAAGATCAGCCAGTTCCTTGGCCGCCTTAGGCCGCCCGCAGTTCCATGAACCATGGGCGGCGTTGGATAGGCTGGTCGGGTTCTGCGCCATGGCCTGAATTTGTTTGGCGAGCTCTTTCGGATTGAAACTGTCTTGCCGGATCATCCGTGCGCCACCTGCCTTGGCAATCTCGCGCGTGTTGACGGCCTGATGGTCATCGGTAGCAATGGGCAGTGGGACAAGGATCGCCGGGCGGCCGACCGCCGTAAGTTCTGCAATTGTCGATGCGCCAGCCCGGCCGATAAACAGATGCGTATCGGCAAGACGTTCGTGCATATCTTCGAAGTAAGTGCCTAGCTCGGCTGGGATATCGTGCGTGGCATAGCGCTCTCGCACGGCATCCACATCTTCACTGCGACATTGCTGGGTAACCTGAAGCCGCTGGCGTAGTCCCGGAGGCAACATTGCAAGACCATCCGGAACAACATCCGATAGGACACTCGCGCCCTGACTGCCGCCAGTGATCAGCACCCGCAGCAGTCCGTCTTCCGTCAATGGCGGGAAGTCTTCGTCACGCAGCGCAAGCACTTCTTCGCGCACAGGATTCCCAACCAAATGGACTTTGTCCGCATATTTCGGCTTCAGCCGGTCCACGGCGTCATATGACGTTGCGATCGCGTCCACCCGACCTGCCAGCAGACGGTTTACCCGGCCCAGCACCGCATTCTGTTCGTGCACTACGCTCGGTATCTTGGCAGCAGTCGAGGCCAGCAAAGCCGGCAACGCCGGATAGCCACCAAAGCCGATGACCGCGCTTGGCTCAAACGCATCGAACAGCCGCAGCGCCATGTTGCGTCCTTCCAGCACCGCACGCACACCGCCGATCCAGCGCAGCGGGTTCTTGCCGAACCGGCCAGCGGGCAGCACGTGTGCAGGAAGGAAATCCGGCTTGCCCGGAATGTTCGCACCGCGTTCATCCGTGATCAACGCAACGTGATGACCTCGCGCTTCGAGTTCGGTCGCAAGTGCAAAGGCAGGGATCAAGTGTCCGCCCGTACCTCCGGCCGCGAGTACAAAATGACGACTCGCTCCTGTTGGCACGTGTTGCTGCGTTTCGCTGCTCATGGGCGCTCCTCCCTGTTACCACTGGCCGGGCGCTCGAAGATTGACTTCAGGCCCGGTGTTTCGCGCTCAAGAAACGGGTTACGACGGGTGATCGCAAGCAACAATCCAATCGTGAAAGAAACGGCCAGTGTTGACGATCCGCCATAGCTGATCAGCGGCAGTGTCATCCCGGTGGAAGGGAACATTTTGAGGTTCACAAGGATGTTGATGAAGGCCTGCCCACCGAACTGGGTGATCAGACCAGTGGCCGCTAACAGCACGAAGAGATTGTCTTCATCGACCAATCGGATGAGAACACGCGCAACAATGACGAGATAAAGAAGAACGACGACCGCACAAATCAGTAGGCCGTATTCCTCTCCAATGACCGAAAAGATGTAGTCAGTGTGGGCTTCGGGCAAGTTCATCTTTCTGATGCCAAGCCACAACCCACTACCGCTCCAGCCGCCAGCCAGCAGCGTGCGATAGGCAAGGTCCACCTGGTCGAAGGCAGTCCCTCCCCCAAGGAAACTGTCGATCCGGTTGCGGGCATTGTCATACAGAAAATACGCAGCTGTCAGACCGGCAAGACCTGTCCCTACCAACACGCTGATGCGCTGGACAGACACCCCGGCCAGCAGAACCATCACGAACCAAATCCCCGCAAACAAGATGGTTTCGCCAAGGTTTGGTTGGAGCATCAGCAGGCCTGCAATGATGACCATAAAGGCAGTCACGAAAGTCAGAACGGGCAAGTTCGGATCGCGGAGCCGCCAGCTGAGAACCCAAGCCAGCATGATCGCAAAGCCGGGCTTCAGGAATTCGCTCGGTTGAAGAGACATGCCGACATCAAGCCACCTGCGCGATCCGTTCTTTTCGACCCCGATCAAAGGCACCAGGCACAACAGCAAGAGCATCCCTGCTCCGACAACGATACCAAGTCGCCGAGCGTCTTCTCGCGCCAGAAAGGATATCCCGATCATCATCGCCAGCCCCATGGCCTGAAAGACCAGATGGCGCTTGAGGAACAAGAACTCATCGAGCTGCACCTCTGCCGTCGACAGCTGATCGGCACTGGCCGGTGAAGCCGCCATCACTGCCGCCGTGCCCATCGCCATCAAGAGCACAATGAAGCCAAGCAAGACCTTGTCGATTTCGCGCCACCAGATGCGCAGATGTTCACGCCATGCGCGGCGGACGGGTACCGGCGCATGGAACGTTGCGTCAGCGCGTGGGCCTGTAATTGCGCCGCCCGAGCTCATGCCGCTTCATCCTCGATAAAGGCAGAGGCGGAACATTCTGCGCGATCTACAATGACGCCGACGAGCTGACGGAAGTGCTCACCGCGTTTCTCATAGTCGCGAAACTGATCGAAGCTGGCGCAGGCAGGTGAGAACAGTACGACTTCACCCGGACGCGCGGCCTCGCGTGCACGCCGCACGGCTTCGCTCACCAACTCGCACCGTTCCACGGAAGCGTGCGGCTCAATCAGTTCGGCAAATCGAGGACCAGCCTCGCCTACCGTGTAAGCGGCGGCCAAATTTCCCAGATGACCCGCGCATTCGCCAAGCCCATCTTCTTTCGGCAGGCCTCCGACAATCCAATGAACACGCGGCGCCCCGTCATTGATGGCAGGATCGGGAGGGAAGGCTGCTAAAGCCGGAGCTGTAGAAGCGGGGTTGGTCGCTTTGCTGTCGTTGATGAACAGCACGCCCTTTTCTTCGCACACCGTTTCCATCCGGTGGGGGAGATTGCGGAAACGTGGAAGAGCGTGCTCCCATTGCGCAGGCTTGACACCAAGCTCTTCGACCAGTGCAACCGCGACCGCAGCGTTCTCAAGATTGTGCGGGCCCTGGAGCGTCGGCCATTCGGACTGCTTCCCGGCCAGCCCACTGAGATCGGCCGTCATCACACGGCCAGGCGATCGTCGGTCATTTTCCGCATGATAAATCGCGCCTGCGGGGTCAGCCAGAGCTCCGAAGACAGCAAAATTACCGCCCGATTGCATTTCGAACAATCGCGCCTTTGAAGCGGCATAGGCGAGAAAACCAGAATATCGATCCAGATGATCCGGAGTGATATTTGTCAAAGCTGCCGCTTCACAATCGAGGCTGAAAGTCAGATCGATTTGATAGCTCGACAGCTCGAGCACATACACACCCAGGCCATTTTCGTTCGGACCAAGCGGTTCTTGCGCCATGATTGGCACGCCGATGTTCCCACCAAGCGCTGAAGGTATGCCGGCCATTGAGAGGATATGATTGACCAGCGCAGTGGTCGTCGTCTTTCCATTGGTACCAGTGATCCCGACCACCCGATGTGGCGGAAGATCAGGCCGCGCAAGCGCGAACAGTTCAATATCGCCAATCACCGGCACACCGAACTTCGCTGCATGTGGCAAGATGGGATGCGTATTAAGCGGCACACCCGGAGACACAACGACGCCCGCAAAGCCTGTTAGGTCGAGTTCAAGCGGATCAGCTAGCGTGCAGCGCCCTTCAAACGGAGCGCGCGCCACGTCCTGTCGATCCCACACCGTGACTTCGGCACCGCTTGCCAGCAAGCTCTCTGCCGCAGCCGCGCCGGAACGCGCCAATCCAAGGACGGCGTAGCGTTTTCCGGCAAAGGCGGGCGAGGTGATCATCGACAGCGCGCTACCTCAGCTTCAGCGTCGCAAGACCGGCCAGTGCGAGAACGATTGCGATGATCCAAAAGCGGATCACGACTTTGCTCTCGCTCCAGCCGAGCTGTTCGAAATGGTGGTGGATCGGCGCCATGCGGAACACGCGTTTGCCCGTGCGCTTGAACCAGAACACCTGAATGATCACGCTTGCCGTTTCGACCACGAACAGGCCGCCCACAATCAAAAGGACAATCTCGTGGTGACTTGCGACCGCAATCGCTCCAAGTGCGCCGCCGAGTGCGAGAGAGCCAGTGTCTCCCATGAAGACTGCCGCTGGCGGTGCGTTGAACCAGAGGAAGGCCAAGCCACCACCCATGATGGCCGCACAGAAAATCGCCAGCTCGCCCGCCCCGACAACGTGTGGGATACCGAGATACTCCGAAAAGTCAGGGCGACCCACGAGGTAGGCAATGATTGCGAAAGTGCCTGCCGCGATAATCACAGGCATGATTGCCAAGCCATCCAACCCGTCTGTCAGATTTACGGCATTGCCGAAACCGACGATAATTGTGGCGGCGAAGACATAATAGAATGGTCCTAGAGGGATCTGCACATCAGAGAAGAATGGCACGTACAAATCCGTGCTGATCTGGCTGACAATGATGTACGAAGCCACACCTGCGACCGCGAACTCCAGCGCCAATCGCACCTTGCCCGGCACGCCCGCATGGCTGTTTTTGGCGACCTTGTCATAGTCGTCGAGGAAACCGATCAGACCAAAACCCAGTGTCACTGCAATACACGCCCAGACCAGCGGATTGCGCGGGTCCATCCAGATCAGCAGCGACGATGTCAGCGCAATGATGACCATCAGGCCGCCCATTGTCGGCGTGCCTCGCTTGGCCAGGTGTGATTGAGGGCCATCCTCACGGATCGGTTGCCCCTTGCCCTGCCGCACACGCAACAGATTGATGAATTTGGGGCCGATAATCAGACCGATGAACAGAGCTGTGACCAGCGTCGCTCCAGCCCGAAAGGTCTGGTAGCGCACCAGGTTAAAAACGCCTTCAAAGCCCAGCCATTCGGCAAGTAGGTAGAGCATTCAGATCCCTTGCCCCCCGTTCACTCCGAGGCGCTCGTAAAATGTGACACCAGCCTGCCCAGACCGACCGAATTGGAGCCCTTCACAAGAATTGCATCGCCGTGAGTGAGATCAAATTGCTCGAGCGCCGCAATCGCCTCGGCAGGCCCCTCGCAATGCGTGAAGCCGCCCGGAATGCCAAGCGAACCGGTCGTTTCTTTCCCCAACTGGTCGGCGAGCTCGTGCATTTCATCGCCGACAAGGATCGCATAGTCGATTTTTGCGTCAGTCAACGGCTCAGAAAGCTGTCGGTGAAACTTCGCAGAGAAATCGCCGAGCTCCTTCATCGATCCCAAGACTGCAATCCTGCGATGCGCGGGGGTTTGGCCCAGTTGCTTCAACGTGGCCCGCATCGAAGCCGGGTTCGCATTGTAGCTTTCATCGACCAGCAACGCTTTGCCACCTATCACTTCGATATCGAAACGCGCACCGCGTCCTTTCAGACCGCCCATTTCGGCAAGAGCCAGACCTGCTGCAGCGAGATCTCCGCCGGCAGCACGCACAGCCGCCATGACGCCAAGCGAATTGGTGATCCAGTGGTCGCCCGGCTCGGCAATGGTGTAGCAAAGGCGCGCATCACCAAGGTCGGCCGTGACGAGAGAGCCGCCATTTTTTTGTGGGATCGCATCAAGCAACCTCACATCAGCATCTTTGCTGCGACCAAAGGTCACAATCCTCACGCCAAGCTTTGCGGCGTGGGCGACCATTCGTTCGGTATGCTCGCTGTCCGCCGGGA
>JBCBHD010000196.1:0-5812 GCA_038526115.1 Pseudomonadota bacterium
CCGGCGTACACGGATTTGCAATCCGCTGCGTCACCACTCCGCCATCGGGCCGAGCTACTCAAATCATGAGCAGAGCCAGCGGCGTAGCGATTCGCTGAAGTAAAGGCAATCTAACAATCACGAACTGAGAGATTCCGTCGATCAATTCCAAAATACTGCGCAAAAGCGATAGCTTACGCAACGTCAATCTGGACCCTATTGCGATGGCAAGGCAGAGCGTATGCATGACCATAGCGAGCCTCTTAGAACCCATCACTGGAAAACCCGGCCCGGTCCATCTGGATTACGCGAGCGACTGGATGCAGGGGCGCACGCTGTATGGAGGGGCATCCGCATTGGTCGCCTACACTATGGCCATTCGCGCCTTTACCGATTTACCCCCTCTTAGGGCGGCGCAGGTTGGGTTCGTCGCTCCGGTTGGGGAACATATTGAGCTGACCTCAGAAATCGTACGGCAAGGACGCAACGTGACCCAGATCCGCAGCGAGATCCTCTCTGAAGGGAAAACCGCACTGACCGCGTTCTGGTTGTTCGGCACCGCGCGCGAGCCCAATGCTATTCAGTTCGCCGATGCGCCTGAAAACTGGCCAGGCGGGCCACACGACAATGCCCGCGCCATGGAAGGGCAGGGACCGTCCTTCATCCAGAACAATTTCGAAATTCGATTTGGCCAGTCGAAAGACGAAGATCACGGTGCAACGATCCGTCGCTGGGCTCGGCTGACAGAAGATCACAGTCTCGATCCGGTGAGTAAGCTCGTGTTGATGGGCGATGTCATGCCCCCGGGTGCAATGCGGATCATGCAGCGAATGGGCCCGATCAGTTCGATCAACTGGTCATTCAACGTGCTCGATCCCGAAACGGAATCGGAGAACGGCTGGTATCTGGCTGAGAATGCCAGCCAACATGCGGATGCTGGCTATTCATCAGAGCGATTGCGCATGTGGGACAGCAAAGGCCGCCGCGTTCTAGACGGGCTTCAGTGCGTCGCCGTTTTTGGTTGAAGCGGCTGGTGAACGCAGGTCAAGCAAAACGCCTGATCTTTGCCTTGCCACCAGCAGCTCAACACCGCGGAGGTTGCTGGTGGCCCGGAATGTGTAAGTGAAGCCTAGACGTCTTCGAATTTGGGACTGCGCTTCTGCATCCCGGCCATAACAGCTTCAACTTGGTTTTTCGTGCGCATAATGGCGTGCTGTTCTATGCTCTCTTCCAGCAGGATCGCATCAGTATCACGCTCAAGCATTCCGGCCTGCAGGCGCTTCGCTGCGCGGATTGCATGCGGGTTGCGATTGGCGATTTCGCTCGCGATCATGGTCGCGCGAGCCAGCGGTTCTTCGTCGACATGGGTGGCAAGGCCGAGGGTCTGCGCCTCGGCGCCGGAAAACTCGCGGTTGGTGTAAACCAGTTCGCGCAGCACATCATCACGCACCAGACCGCGCCAAAGAGCGTAGCCGCCCATATCCGGAACAAGACCCCATTTGAGCTCCATGATAGCCATACGGGTCTCCGGGTGGGCGATACGAATATCTGCGCCACTGGCAATCTGCAGCCCCCCTCCAAAGCATACACCATGCATAGCCGCGATCACCGGGACCGGAAGCTTACGCCACAACATGGCTACCTGTTGGAACTTATTGGAATTGCCATAGGTGCGCTCCGTCAGTTCCGGCTCATCTTCACTTGGCGTGCGACCAAAACTGGCGGTGTCAAGACCAGCGCAAAACGCTCGCCCTTCTCCGGAAAGAACTACCGCTCTCAGACCTTCCATGCGGTGCAAGGCGCTTCCGGCCTCGATAATTCGGGTGAACATCTCCGGATCAAGAGCGTTCATCTTGTCGCCGCGCGTCAAGCGCACCTGCGCGACACCATCATCACCGAGTGTAATTGAGACCCTGTCGTTGGCCGGAATGGACATAGTTTTCCCTAATCTACGCTGTTGCCTGCTTTTTCGCAGCGTGACCTAAGCTTGGGTCCAAGTCCAGATTGAATTCGGCAAATCGTTTTCAATGCCAAGAATGCGACCGCGATTGGTGCTACTCCGGCTCCGAATCGCGAAAGGCAAACGCGCTTGGCCCCGGCGGAGCATCCAGGAAATACCCTCCGTCTGGATGCGTCGCCAAAATCCTCGATAAGCCGAATGGCGCCAGCTTGGCTCGCACTCGTGCGACATGCACGGCCACACTGTTTGTTTCAAGTTCAATCGTGATGCGCCACACATCCAACAGTAGTTGCTGGCGTGTCATAGGCTGGCCGGGCTGTTCTGCAAGCCGCCACAGCAACTCAAATTCGCGAGGATGCAAGCCTACCCACCGGTCTTCCACGCGGCCATCGCGATGGAACAAGTCCAACGTAACGTCGCCGGCCTCACGGAACCTCGGAATCAGTGTATCGCTGTCTGGAAAAAGGCTTGAAGCAGCTGTTGAGCTCACAAGTTCCCCCCTGCACGCATCGAGTAGACTGCGCTCTGCGTAAAAATGAGATGGTCAAGCAGCTCAATGTCGAGTGCACTCGCGACGGCCGACAATCGCAGGGTCGCGTCTATATCGAGCTTGCTCGGACGACAGTCGCCCGATGGGTGATTGTGAGCAATGATGATTGCACTCGCACCCACGGAAAGAGCCTTGCTGAAAAAGTCCCGCATCCTCAGCGTAAGTGCACTGGCAGCACCGTGCCCCATGGCCTCATCGCCCAGATATGCCCGCCTCGAGTCCACAAAAATGGCATGGAACCGCTCACCATGATGTGGCGAGCGAAGGACGATCCCGCGCAGATACTCGATCATTGCGTTCAACTGGGCTTCGCGACCATCGACCACGTCGGAGCGAGAATGGACGGGTGCAAGCATCATCGTCCAAACCTCTTTCGGATAATCAAGGGGACTATAGAGCGCATTGTTCAACCCCGTCCTTCAGGTGCTGAAGGCAGGGCGATCTTGTTTGGGCTTGGGCGCCAACTGCGATACTCGCCATAATGCTTTTTGCGTTGGATATGGCGATAGAGGCCCGCCGCCATCAGCATGAGTTGAAAATAGGACGGCCCGATAACCATGACAGCATAGGCAATCGGCGTGATGCTATCGATGAATCCACGGACCAAATGGGCAGCAGCGGCCACCAATTGAAAGCCGGCGATCCAAAGCGGGTAGTTCCGATTGGCATTCAGCGCGATAATGACAAATGCTATTGCAGCAATGATATCGAGCGCCGCGTAGAGCACTCCAAGATCGCTGAGAATAAGGGACTCGCTGACGAGAAAGCCGGTCGCGATAACAGGGACGGTTATGATACCCAGGAATACGAGAGCGATGGCCCGTTCAGGCGCACCGCCCCAGCGAAGCATCGCCAGCCCAAGCAAGAGACTGACGACGCGCTGAGCTTCATCGCGATACTCAATTAGAAGGTCCAGCATCGCGAAAAGACCTTATCTGGCCAGCTGGACTGTCTGATCCGTAGGTTCAACCGGAAGAACTTCATCCGGAAACTCGGTTTTGGTTCCATCATCAATGCCAGCGTGAGTTTCAGCGATCTGACTCAGTTCCTCATGAACCCTCAACAGGCTCGTTGACATCGCCAGCGCCTGTTCTTCCGCCTGGCTCAAGCGCATCAGCGCGCGCTGTCCGGTGTGAACTTCGACGGTCGGGTTTTGACGGGCTTTGAGCATCGCCTGCTTAAGACGGGCAAATGCGATCATCGATTCATCTGCGAGTGCCTCGGCCTCGCGGACAAGCTTCTTGAGGTTGCGGGCGTCATTCATGATACGATCGGTCATTACGAATCTCCGGGCCCTCCCGGGCTCAGCGGGATGACGCAATATTATTGTCGGGGACGCGCGCATTGCCATCCATCGCCTCGCTCAGTGCGACCGCCGCTGTCACCGAAAGAACCACGGCGGCAAGGATGCCGAACGCGATTCCGATAATAGCAGCGAGGCGGAACAGGACAGCATGTTCGCCGTCGAGCACCCCGGGGACGACTTTGGGCTCACCTGGGCGCAGCCATGGCGCCTGTTCGATGAGTGGCAAGACATCGCTCATCACGAGTTCGCCTTGGTCGACCCGGATACTGCTATTACCTGTCGCGTCCTCTACGGCGACCTGACTATTGCTGTATGCAACTTCACTAAACCCCTTGGGTGAATCTGCAGGTAACTGTTTTTCTGGCGCATTCACATTTTCTGAAGAGGTAGAAGAAGTTTCGGGCTCTTGCGTCGCCCGGTATCTTTCGACCAGATCACCGAGACTACCCGCTTCAAAAATGTCTTTAAGCGCCCGGATATGCTGATTGATCCGGGTTTCGGACACACCCAGTTCTTGCGCGATCACCTTAATCGGTACGCGCCTGTCAATTCGCTCCATCACAGCGCTCTGACGCTCGGTCAGTTGCCGCGGTGCCGGGGCCGGCATGTCTTTCTCCTATCGAAACTCGTCAAGATCCATAGTTAATGCGCAACTCGCAATATTGCTCCCCAATGTCACAAACAACACCAAAAACACTTGGTTCATATACTATGCTGCCGAGCTATTAACTCCGAGAGAGGACAGATATCGTTTGATATTTCTGGCCGCTTGTCTGAGCCTCTGTTCATTTTCAACCATCGCTATCCTGACGAAACCTTCACCCTCTTCGCCATAACCGACACCCGGCGCGACAGCGACTTGTGCTTGAGTCAGCAATTGTTTTGAAAATTCAAGACTTCCCATGCTGGCAAGCGCAGGCGGAAGGGGTGCCCATGCAAACATTGATGCGGCAGGCGGAGGCACATCCCACCCGGCCCGGCCAAAGGCTTCAACCATCACATCCCGCCGTTTGCGGTACAGTTCGCGGTTGGTTTCAACGATATCCTGAGGTCCATTCAGAGCGGCACAAGCGGCTGCCTGTATCGGGGTAAAGGCACCGTAATCCAGGTAGGACTTTACGCGGGTCATCGCCGCAATAAGTTTCCTGTTACCAACCGCAAAACCCATGCGCCAACCCGCCATAGAATAAGTCTTGCTCATGCTGGTGAACTCGACCGCAACATCCTTCGCGCCCTTGACCTGCATGATCGAGGGCGTGGGATTGCCGTCGTAATAGAGCTCCGAATACGCGAGATCGGACAAGATCCAGACCTTGTTCTCCTTCGCCCACGCAACGAGACGCTCGTAAAAGGCGAGATCAACGGTTTCCGCGGTCGGATTGGAAGGATAGCTCACAACCAGCACACTGGGGCGAGGTACTGTGAAATTCATCGCACTCTCGAGCGACTGCCAATAACGCTCGTCCGGCGTTGTTGGCACCGCGCGAATGGTCGCGCCTGCAATGATGAAGCCGAATGTGTGGATCGGATAAGAGGGGTTTGGCGCTAGAATTACGTCGCCAGGCGCAGTGATCGCATTGGCGAGGCTGGCAAGGCCTTCTTTCGACCCCATTGTCACGACCACTTCGGTTTCTGGATCAAGATCCACACCAAATCGGCGCGCATAGTAATTCGCCTGCGCTCGGCGAAGACCGGGTATCCCTTTCGATTGAGAATAGCCGTGTGCGTCCGGCTTGCTAGCCACTTCGCACAACTTATCGATCACATGCTGTGGAGGCGGCTGATCGGGGTTGCCCATGCCAAGATCGATGATGTCCTGACCGTCTTGCCGCGCGGCGTGCCGCATCGCGTTCACTTCCGCGATGACGTATGGCGGCAGCCGTTTCATACGGTAAAATTGGTCGTTCATTGCGATCCACACCCTCTTCCGCGCAATCAACATGATCAGCGGCGCAACGATCAGTCTAGGGTTCTGGGTCGCAAGGTGCAACGGTACAGATCGACGAGAGGCCGTTGG
>JBCBHD010000197.1:0-5795 GCA_038526115.1 Pseudomonadota bacterium
CTTGGATGATCGTTGCCACTGCTGCGCTTTCGGCCTGCTCACTCACGCCCGAACAGAAGGAACGCGAAGTCGAGCGGGGCATCCTCTCGGATCCGGCCACTCGCCCGATGTGGGAATCGATCAAACAGCACCATCCGGAAGAATTCGATGGCTTGCTCAAGAAAATTGCATCCCTTCCCGATTCAAAGCTGACCGACAGCGCGTTCATGGCTCAAGTTGGCGCCAAGTGGGTCATCGATCTGCAAACGGAGAATGTGCCATTTGCAGCTCAGGCTCCTGCGGCGAACGTATTGGCGCTGACATCTGCCGATCTCGAACTGTATCAATCACTCAGGGAAAGATCGGTGGCCGAGTGCGCAGTCTTGTCCACCAGCGGCTCGTTTCAAGGGGACACGGAAACCGACCGCATGACGAAGAGCCTCATGAGCAAACGCAATGTGGCATTCTTCGATGCAGTCGCGGCAGGTCGAAAAGATCCGCAAGGTTATGAGACGCCTAGTGATGCCGATTTTGGCGATCTTGGAAGTGCCATGGTCGATATCGGAATAAATGACCGCTCAATGGCGGCACTGGGCGATATGGCCGCCCTCATGTCGCTGTCTGATGAAGAGCAGTGCGACATCGGAGTCGCGGTCAATCAGGCGGTTCTGACTTTTCCAGAAGACAAAGGTGCTGAAATGGCAGCCTTCCTTTTGGCAGCAAGTGTGGATGCTCCCTAACGCCTGAGCGGAAAGACCTTTCCGTAGGTCAGGCAGCGCCAAAGCCATTCAAGGGGGCCATATCGATATCGGTCTAGCCAGGGTTTTGACCATGCCAGCATTGTGACCCAGGCAAGAACTGTCACGAGATAAAGCTGGGGCCGGTTGAGCGAGCCAAACAGGCCAAGCGCCCATCCATGGAATACGAACAGCATCAGGATCGATGTTCCGAGGTAATTGGTGAACGCGGCCCGCCCGGCGGCAGAAACCCGCTGTCCCAGCCATCCGGTCCAACCCGGTGAGTAGACGGCAAGCAACGCTGCAAATCCCAGCACCATCGCGAGCCTCGGCAAAACCGACGTGCCGAGCATCGACAGATTGGTTGCAAAGAAATCCATGCCCGTCGATTGGGTCCAGAGCCCTATTCCAAGCGAAACAAGCCCGCCCCCAACAAGACCCGCCCAGCCCCACAGGACCATCTTTCTTCGAGCGAAACCCCCGCTGAAAAAGCCCATTCGGTACAATGCCATCCCGATCAGCATCAGCGGGATTGTCTCGATGAACACTTGCACCACAAGCTCTAGCGGCATTGTGCCATGCTCTGAGAAATTGTTGGCAACAAAGCCCGCATAGTCGCCCGACTGTTTCAGCGCCGTTTCGACGGCGCCTTCGGCCAACAACTCATCGACAGCTGACCCCATCTCGGTCTGCATTGCGGCTAGATCCGCATCGTCGTTCACCTCCATCGACGTAAATGCGTAGAGCGAGACGAACAGAGCACTGTAAGCCAGAGCACCAAACACATACCCGATCATGCCCAGCACCATCTGATTGGTCGGCTTCATTCGAATGAACATCAGACTCGCAAGACCGCAAACAGAATACAGGAAGAGGATGTCGCCTTTCCAGATGAAATAGAAATGGATGAGGCCAAACAGCCCAAGCCAACCCAGCCTTCGCGCCTGAAGCCATCGTGAGGCACCGCGTTCCCATGCGCGTTCCATGAACAGGTACAGACCGGCACCGAACAGCACAGAGAAAAGCCCGCGCATCTTGCCATCGATCAGCGTAAACTGAGTGAGCCACATCCAGCCATCGGGATCGCCATTGTCGACAAGGAAGGTCGATGGATCGACATAGGCAACAAAGGGTTGCCCGAACACGATGATGTTTGCGGCAAGAATACCCATGACGGCAATGCCACGGATAAAATCGAGGCTGCCGATCCGTTCCCCGCTAGCCGCAGGTGCCAACGCCTCAGTCAAAGACTCTGCTTCGGCCTGAGACGGCTCGGAGACTGGTACAGAGCCATCTGTGTCAGCATGCTCATCCGAATTCATCAGCGTTACCCCTTACCGCGCCTGATTTCGCAAGCATGGTAGCAGGGGCTGACCTTAGGGGAAGTGCCGACCGTCGAGCTTTGATTACGGTTTGGCGACCATGCAGGCCTGGCCCTGACGCTGCAACGCCGTGCAAGCCGCCTGAGCTTCGGCCCGGCTGTTGAAACCGACAGCCTGAAGGCGTGTGACACGGCCCGCTGGGACCAGGACTTTGCTGGTTCCAGACAACGCACTGTTTCCAGCGAGTTTGCCCCACAGCTTGTCGGCGTTCGAACGCACGCCAAAGGCACCAAGCTGCACTTTCCACTTGCCGGTGCGGCTTGTTGCTGAGCGCGGTGCGGCAGCGACTGGTACCGGACGGATAGGAGCGGGCGTGATCGCAACCGGTGTCGGTGCACGCGATGCCACGACGGGTGTCGGCGAAACCGGGCGTTGGCCCAAATCGACAGCGGCCAATTCAGCCGCACGGCGTTTGCCAGCTTCGGCTTCGATTTCGCGAGCGAGCAATTGCGCCTGTTGGCGTTGTTCCATCGGGATGTATTCATCCATTTGCGCAAGCGCAGCGCTGGCTTGCGGAAGACCGGCGGATTGCGACAACGTCAGCAAAGCATAAGCGCGCGGCCAGTCTTTCCTGGCGTAATCTGCATTGAAGTGGGCCAAGCCCATAACGTATTGCGCACGAGGATCACCGCGTTCCGCAGCTGCGCGGATCAGCGGCATCGCGTTTTGTTGCTCGCCCTGCTGGAACAGCAACAACCCATAATTGTCAGCGGCCTTTACATGGCCTTTCTGCGCCGCCTCGGCATAGAGCTCGCGAGCGCGAGAGATATCTGCTGCAACGCCGCGTCCCAAACGATAAGCCTGAGCCAGGTTGAACAGCGCGTCTGCATCGCCATTTTGCGCCGGCAATTGCCATTCGCTAACCGCGCTGTTGTAGTCACCAGCGCTCCATGCATCCACGCCGGCTTTCACATCCGCAGATGCAGGCACAGCGATCAATGCAAGCAAAGCTGCGCCAGCGACTTTGGTGGATCGCGAAGTCAATACACTGCGAGTTACGGTCATGGCGGCCACTCCTTCTCTGTTCCCGTTTTCGCGCAAACCGTGCGCGCATGCGGGCGATTTCAAATGTGTGGCGGAGCATAGTGAACAAACCGTTAGGATTTGGTTGCCATAAATATGGCCGTTGTTCGCAGCGTTGATCGGAACCGGATTTATCATTCCCTGGCTCCGCTTCCTGCCGCTCTCGTTAACTCAAAATTAGGGGTAGTCTGCGATCCCCTGTCTCATCCAGCCGCAATCGTGCGGCGCCAACGGGCTAATTCCAGGGGGACCAAGCGTTGCGTGTACTCGCTTTGGCATCGCAGAAAGGCGGATCGGGGAAAACGACCCTTTCCGGACATCTGGCCGTACAGGCCCAGCGTGCAGGCGCTGGACCGGTCGTCCTAATCGACATCGATCCGCAAGGCTCGCTCGCCGATTGGTGGAACGAACGTGAAGCGGAGTATCCCGCCTTCGCCCAGACCACCGTTTCGCGACTTGCAAATGATCTGGCAGTCCTTCGCCAGCAAGGCTTCAAGCTTGCGGTGATCGATACGCCTCCGGCTATTACGATGGCCATTCAATCCGTGATCGGCGTTGCCGAACTGATTGTTGTGCCAACCCGCCCCAGCCCACATGATCTGCGCGCTGTCGGCGCCACGGTCGATCTGTGTGAGCGTGCAGGCAAACCACTGGTGTTCGTCGTGAATGCGGCCACACCGAAAGCCAAAATCACTTCGGAAGCTGCTGTTGCGCTGTCACAGCATGGCACCGTTGCGCCGATTACGCTTCACCATCGTACGGATTTTGCAGCTTCGATGATCGATGGCCGCACCGTGATGGAAGTCGATCCGGAAAGCCGCAGCGCTGCTGAGATTACCGCGCTCTGGAAATACATATCCGACCGGCTTGAAAAGAACTTCCGCCGCACCGTGTTCGCTGCCCCTGGCGGCCAGGTCGCGGCTGCTGGTGGACGTCCGGCTGGCGGGGGCTTTGGCCGCCGCGTTGCTCAGTAAGAGGCGCCCCGCGCGATGTCCGAAGCCAGTTTTGCCTCGCTCAATCCGACATTGCTCGCTCGCAAGGGCGGTGCGAAGCCGGCCATGCGACCTCAACTTGCGCCGCTTCCAGAGGACGTGGCAGATGAGGCGCTTGAAGATCTTGGCTGGAACGACATGGGCCAGGACGAGACAGGACAAGACGATGGTTCGGGCGCAGATGTAGTTCCGATCACACCAAAAGCGTCTGAAACCAAAGCGCTGAATGCGGCGAGTCCTGTGGTGAAACGCCAGCAAAAGAAGCTGGAAGACCGAATTCTCGCTGATGCGGTGATGGACAGAGCAGAAGAGGTTGTCGAACTCGAAGACAGCCCTGCTGTGCCAGTCTCAAAACCGAAAAAGCCAAAAGCCAAAAAGGCGATAAAAAAAGCCGCCAAGAAAGGTCGCCGCGCCGCCTTTACACTGCGGCTAGACGCTGATCGTCATCTTAAACTGCGCCTCGCGGCCACGATGCAGGGCAAAAGCGCCCAGGCACTGGTGACTGAAGCGCTCGATGCGATGCTCGACCAAATAGACGATCTCGACGCGCTGGCTCAGCGCATGAAACGCAATTGACCGCCTGACAGGACCACTGAGGGGACATTGACCATGGCTCGTACAACTACTCACCGCATGAACGGTCCGAAAATCGGCCTGATCATGACGACTGCACTTGCCAGTGTTGCGCTGGCAGGCTGCACGGCATCGGCCGCACCACGCGCCGAAACGTCGTTCAACAAAGCTCAGGCCGCGCTTGAGAAGGGCAAAGCCGACAAGGCAATCATGCACGCCGAAGCCGCCGTGCTTGCCGAGCCACGCAATTCGGGTTTCCGCGCTCTGTTGGGCGCTGCCTATCTTGAAGCAGGCCGGTTCGAAGCCGCTGCTACAAGCTTCGGCGACGCTATCGAACTGGGTGATAACGATCCGCGCACTGTCCTGAGCTACGCTCTCGCAAAAACAGCTATCGGCGATGGCGCAAGCGCGATCGAGCTTCTTTCCGATTGGGAAGGCGCAATCAATCCCGCCGATCTTGGTCTCGCATTCGCGTTGGCTGGAAAACCAGAACGCGGTGTCCACATTCTCGTGAACACCCTGCGCTCCGGCCAGAACACCGCCAAGGTTCGTCAAAATCTCGCCTACAGCTATGCCCTCGCTGGCAACTGGCGCGGTGCGCGTGTTATGGCTGCGGAAGACGTTCCTGCGGATCAGCTGGATCAACGGCTCAGCGACTGGGCAGCCAACGCTAAGCCAGAAGATGTTCAACGTCGCGTGGCCAACCTTTTGCAGGTTCAGCCTTCCAACGCTGGCGGCGTTCCAAGCCACTTGGCTCTCGCCAATTTCCCAAGCCAGCAGGCGATGGTCGCTGAAGCTGCCGCGCAGGTTGAAGGCGGACGGGAACTGAGCGACGCCGATCTGGTTCAAGCCGAGCCAAGCCAAGCGGAGTCCATGGCATTCAAGCTCGACAGACAGCCTGATGCCAAGACAGACGCGACTGTTGCAAACATTCTCGCTGCGACCACATCAAACCCGGTTGTTCAGCCTATTCCTGTCGCGAAGGCTCCGGCTCCCAAACCGGTCGCTGCGCCAGCTCCCGCACCAGCAAAATCTGCGTCTGTCACTCCGCGTTTCGTCTCGAACGCTGTGGTGCAGAAAATTCCGGAGAAGACCCGAGAAGAGCGCAA
>JBCBHD010000198.1:0-5724 GCA_038526115.1 Pseudomonadota bacterium
TGCTCTTGCCTGTTTCTCGCGTCACTTACCCTTGAACCTACGGATCAAAGGGACATTCGGATGGCGCCTAGCTTTCTTGCCTGCGCGGATTGACGGTTTCGCCCGGATTGAGGAATCCGCCGGCGCGCAATACCACGCTTTCGGTTCCAGAGAGTCCTTCAGTGATGGCAATGCCCTGCGGCGTTACCATTCCGGCCTTCACGGCCTGTCGCGTGGCCTTGTTCTCATCATTGACGACATAGACAAATGCGCCTTCATCATCCGCCAAAACAGCGCTTTCCGGAAGAACTGTCGCGGTGATGGTGCCGCTTCTGATGCGCGCCGTCGCAAACCCGCCGGGCCGCAATTCGGGCGCATAAGGCAGCGCAATGCGTGCCGTTCCCTGGCGGGATTGCTGGTCAATTACAGGAGAAAGCTGCCAGACTTGGCCTTCGAATTCCTTTTCTGTCCCGGTTGGCACCACGCTGGCGGCGACGCCTTGCGAAAGCCCAGCCAGTTGCACCTCACTCAGAGCAGCAAGCATTTCCATTTCGCCGCCGCGAGCAATCCTGAACAAAGCGGGCGTTCCCGCTCCGACTGTTTGGCCGGGTTCGACATTGCGCTCGAGGACATAGCCTGAAGAAGGGGCAATGATGTTCAAGCGAGCGTTTCTCGCGCGCAACTCGCTCAATTGAGCTTCGGCCACACGAACACGCGCCACGGCGGCATCGCGAGTTGCCGTTAAACGATCAACATCAGCCTTGGATACGAAGCCGCGCTCGACCAGCTGCAATGAGCGGTCAAGGTTGGCCTGCGCAATGTCTGCATCTGCCTTGGCAACCTGGATCTGCGCGGCTTGCGCAGCTGCCTGTTGCGACTGAACCGAGCGGTCGATAACTGCGAGGACCTGACCCGCGCCCACCCAGTCACCGGCGTCGACTCGGACTGAAAGCACCTGCCCACCTTCGCCAACCACACCGACCGGCATTTCGCGACGCGCTGCAATAGTGCCGGGCGCTTCAATGACACCAGCAATTGTTGTCCGGCCCGGAGCGATGACCGTCACCACTGGTGCCTGCGACTCCTCGTCGCCGGCTGCCACAGTTTCACCGGTTGAAAGCGCGAAGTAGGCGCCAATAGCCAGCAAAAGGCCGAGAATTCCAATTCCACCAAGCAACAACCAGCGTGACGTACCCGAACGCCCTCCGCGCGCGCCGATTACGCCGTCATCGACGTCAGCGGCTACATTGTCCGCGGCTTCAGCCGTGATGGTGGTCTCGAAGTTCATTGGGTTCCCTCAAAAAAGCCAAGGGTGTATTACAGGTATAACTCACTTGGTGCAATAGGCTGTAGTCCTGCACGTCTAATCGGGCAATCCGCGGTTCGACTGATGACTTTGAGCGTAGACGAAGTGCACAGACCTGCATCGCAGTGGCCCAAAACAACAAAAGGCGGCACAGCCAGACTGCGCCGCCCCCGTTTTTGTTCAATTCTGCGGTCCAGTATTGCTTCTTAGCGCACTCTGCCCCGCTGGATAAGGTTGACGACCCCCAACAGTACCACAGCGCCAAGCACCGCGACGCCAAGGCCAATCAGTGAAAATTCCTGTACGCTTCCGCTAATGCCCAGAAGCGGGCCTGCGATCATGTTACCGATAATCGAACCGACACAGCCGACAACGATGTTCCAAAAAATGCCCATCGATGCGTCGCGGTTCATGACCAAACTGGCCAACCATCCTGCCACACCGCCTACTACTAGTGCGATAATCCATCCCATATCCGAATACCCTCCTTGTTTCGGTAGGTTCACCTACTGCAACAAATGCCGGAATGGAATGGTTGGATCAATATGGGGGATGAGTGCTGAGGATTCTGGAATGATTAGTATTTGAGCTGGCGCTCATAAAGATCGCGATAGTGCTGGATACGGGTGACCCGCAGTCCCTGCATGCCTGAGCGATCGACAGCGCGCTGCCACGAAGCGAATTCTTCCAAAGTGAGGCTGTAGCGTTCCAGCACTTCATCAATGGTCAGCAGACCGCCATTGACGGCAGCCACGACCTCGGCCTTGCGCCGTACAACCCAGCGCTTGGTGCTCGGTTTGGGCAAATCAGCCAAAGTCAGCGGTTCGCCGAGTGGGCCAATTACCTGTGCCGGGCGGATGTCCTGGTTCTCAATCATTCAACGTCTCTCGCATCGCCTGTTGCTGCTTCGCCGTTTGGTTTACGGATAGTGCTGCACCAAGCTTTAGAGCCCTCTAAAGCAACAGGGTTAACGGGCCGTTCGCTTTCTCCAATCGATTGGAAATAGGTCGCGGCCGCATCGCCAAAGCTTGAAGCCGTGGCATCGATATTCACTCGAGAATCTCGGCGCAGAACACGGCGAAGATCGCGCGCGGCGTTGAGGCGAGCTGTCAGCTCGCTCCATTCAATCGCACGCAAAGCATCTCCTCCACGACCAGGCAGGGGATCACGACTGCCCACCAGCATATCGCCGGGGACCGAATCGCGACTCGCTTCACTGGAAACTGGGGTCAGATTCTCGAACATGCCGATCTGTATAGAGTGCGGACGTCAAGATGGAGTAAAACTGGAATTTACCACCCCTTAGGATTAGTGCTGGCGTGGTCAGCAAAGAATTCGGCGCTGACGCGGGCTGAGTAGTCCATCCGGCACTGGCGCAATCCATATGCCTTTCCTATATGCGCGTCTTCAATGGATACCGTCTCAAACATAGATCCCAGCCCTGCTTTCGGGCTCGATACAACCAGCCTGTTCGATTTGCCGCGGCCGGCGTCTGAATGCCGGATCGTGGTTGCGATGAGCGGTGGAGTCGATTCGTCGGTCGTTGCTGCCCTTGCGCATGACACCGGAGCCGAAGTCATCGGGATCACGCTGCAGCTTTATGATTATGGTGCAGCCACCGGTCGTAAAGGCGCGTGCTGTGCAGGCGATGATATTCGTGATGCACGGGGGGTTTGCGATAGGCTTGGCATTGCGCATTACGTTTTCGACCATGAAAGCGCGTTTCGCGAGGATGTGGTCGATCAGTTCGCCGATGAATACCTGGCAGGCCGCACTCCTGTGCCATGCATCCGCTGCAATATGGGACCGAAGTTCACGGATCTGTTTCACATGGCGCGAGAGCTTGGTGCCGATTGTCTAGCGACCGGACACTACGTTCGTCGTATCGAAGCAGACGGCGGACCGCATCTGTACCGTGCTGTCGATCCGGCGCGAGATCAGTCGTACTTCTTGTATGCGACAACTCAGGAACAGCTTGAGTACATCCGTTTTCCGCTTGGTGGCCTGCCCAAAACTCAAGTGCGCGAGCTCGCCGAAGCGGCCGGGCTGCGCAATGCGGCCAAGCCTGACAGTCAGGACATCTGTTTTGTTCCCGACGGGGATTACGCCAAGATCGTTACCAAGATGCGGCCTGAAGGGGGCGCACCAGGTGCGATTGTGCATGCCGCAACCGGCGAAAGACTTGGAGAGCACAAGGGCATCATCCACTTTACTGTCGGTCAGCGGAAAGGACTTGATATCGGCGGTCAACCGGAGCCCCTCTATGTCATCGGATTGGATGCAGCGAGCCGTGAGGTTCGAGTCGGTCCCAAGCGAATGCTCGCTGTCGAAAGCGCAAGTGTGATTGAAACCAATCGCATCGGGTCGTTGCCCGACGGTCCATTGACAGCAAAAGTCCGCAGCCTCGCAAAACCAGTTCCAATCACGCTCGAAGGCCCAATGGGTGACAATACCACGACTGTCATAAGGTTCGCCGATCCGGAGTATGGCGTCGCCCCCGGTCAGGCTGCGGTGATCTATTGCGGCGAGCGGGTCATAGGTGGCGGGTGGATCGACTCGACCGTTGCTGTCGCCAGCTGATTAGTCAGCCCTCCCAATCCTCCAGCACGCAGCCATAGCCTTCGCGATATGAGGCGGTGTTGGATGTGACGAGCGGGAATCGCGCGGTTACGCTTTTCGCGTCTATGTCATCTGAAAGCGTTACGAGCTCCATCCCACCCAGCTTGTCTTTCTCGCAATCCTCCATGCTGCGCCCCGCCACGAAACGGCACGAGCAAGCAACACGAGCGGCGTAAGACGTGCCGACCGATGCATAACCCTGAATCGGTTCGCGATAGACATAGAGCGCGCCAGCCAACCCGATGCCAACAAGCAGCACCAGCCAAAGACCGATGCGCGAGAATGCCGAACGTTTTGCTTTTGCCATTGCGATTCCGAAAAGCTTGGGGAATTGAATGCGCGATGATTCTTCGCCTGAATTCCCTTATCGCCGGATTGGTTCTTCTGCCAAGCCTTGCTTCATGTGGGAGCGCCCCGGAGGCAGGCCCTGCTCCGCTGAGCGATGCTGCCTTGGCGGCTGTTACCGACAACGCCGGAGCCCCCAAAGATCAGTTGGCGCGTGAAATCGATGATCTGTTCGCTGGAGAAGGCTTGGGCGAGACTCGCGCGGTTGTCGTCATGGCCGGCGGGGCAGTCGCTGCCGAACGGTACGGGGAAGGATACGACGCCGACACGCGCTTTATCAGCTGGTCGATGGCAAAGACGATCACAGCGGTGCTGGTGGGCATGCTGGTTGCTGATGGCAAGCTTAGCGTCGATGATCCGGCACCGGTGCCAATGTGGCAACGTCCCGGAGATCCACGTGCAGAGATCACGTTGCGCCACCTTCTGCAGATGCGCGCCGGTCTACGCCATACCGAAGCGGGTGACCCGCCATACGATTCCAGCGAAGTCCGGATGTTGTTCCTCGATGGCCGTGACGACATGGCGCAATGGGCGAAGGAACAGCCGTTGGAAGCCGAGCCCGGCGAACGGTTCGAATATTCATCGAACACCACCGTCATCCTCGCCGATATAGCCGCACGCGCACTTACAGACAGCGAAGCACCCGAAGCGCGTCGAAAAGCGGTGGACGAGTATCTTAATGAACGCCTGTTCGCTCCGCTTGGCATGACATCCATGGTTCCTGAATACGACGCGGCCGGGACAATGATCGGCGGCAGCCTGATGCACGCGACAGCTCGCGACTATGCGAAATTCGGAGAATTCATGCGACTTGGCGGACAATCACCCGAAGGCGAACAACTGGTTCCCCGTCGCTGGATCGATGCGATGATCGAACCCAGTCCGACGGCGCAGCAATATGGCTTCCAGACCTGGCTTAATCGCCCACTCGGCAAGGACGGCGCCGAATGGGGCCACCCGCTTTTTCCGGAACGCGCTCCAGCCAGCCTGTATTCGCTGATCGGTCACATGGGCCAGTACGTCCTCGTGTCGCCAGATCAGGGTGTCACCTTGGTCCGGCTAGGCCATTCCACTTCGGAAGAGCGCCCGCCAATGCTTCAACAAGCCGCTGATGTTCTGGCGCTCTATCCGGAAAGATAGAACCGCCCTTCGACGACAGTCGTGCATTGGCCACTAATCCACACCCGCTCACCCTCCAACCGCAGAGTAAGGTCTCCGCCACGTGCACTGGCCTGATGCGCTGTCATCTCTGATTGACCCAACCGCTCTGACCAATAGGGCGCAAGCACGGCGTGAGCGGAACCGGTGACACTGTCTTCATCCGCGCCTCCTCCCGGCACAAAGACCCGGCTGACGATATCGGTGCGCTTCCCCGGCGCGGAGCAGATGAATTGATCATTCCCCAGTCTGGCAAGACCGCGGAAGTCAGGATTGAGAGCGCGAACTACCGCCTCATCCTCGAACACGAAGATGTT
>JBCBHD010000199.1:0-5709 GCA_038526115.1 Pseudomonadota bacterium
CTTGATCGCGCCTTCGACCATCTTTTCCTGCACGTTTTCAGGCTTGCCGCTTTCCGCAGCCTTCTCCTGAGCGATTGCGCGCTCACGTTCGATCACGGCTGGATCCAGACCATCGGCATCAAGCGCTTGCGGGAACATGGCTGCGGCGTGCTGCGCCACATCTTTGCCCAAAGTCGCGAGAACATCCGCGCTGGCATCGCCTTCAAGCGCGACCAAAACACCGATCTTGCCGAGGCCTTCTGCCGCAACGTTGTGAACGTAGGAGACAACAGCACCCTGGCTCACCGACACGGTCTTCATCCGGCGGATCTGCTGGTTCTCACCAATTGTGGCGACATTGTCAGTCAGCTTGTCAGCAACCGAACCACCATCTGGGTAAGCGGCGGCTTTCAGCGCTTCGACATCGTCAGCGTCGAGCGTCAGAGCAACTTCAGTCGTCTTTCGAACGAAGTCCTGGAACTGATCGTTCTTGGCAACGAAATCGGTTTCGGAGTTGACTTCAACAGCCACACCGCGCGTTCCCGATACGGCAACGCCGACAAGGCCTTCAGCCGCAGTACGGCTGGACTTTTTCTGAGCGGTGGCGAGGCCTTTGGCGCGCAGTGCGTCAACAGCGGCTTCGATATCGCCACCCGCTTCGGTCAGCGCCTTCTTGGCGTCCATCATGCCTGCGCCGGTTTTTTCGCGCAGCTTCTTCACATCGGCGACGGTGAAATCGGCCATGGGAATTTCCTTTGTAAATGGTTTGGGCACCGGGCCCATCGAATGGATGCCCGGCGCGCTAATCTGAGATTATGACACGCGATTGACGCGGGCCATGAACGTCAAGGCCTTAGGCTTCGGTTGCTTCGGCTGTTGGCTCGGCAGGTGGCTCAGCCATCGCACCGATATCATCGCCTGAATCGGCAACCGCACCGCCCTTGCCTGCGGTCGCGGCATCGCCGATTGCCTGACAATAGAGGCGTACCGCACGGCTCGCATCATCATTGCCCGGAACAGGGAACGCGATGCCGGTTGGATCAACGTTGGTGTCCAGAACCGCGATCACGGGAATACCGAGAACAGCCGCTTCCTTGATGGCCAGGTCTTCCTTGTTAGCGTCAATCACGAACATAACGTCCGGAATGCCGCCCATGTCGCGGATACCGCCGAGCGAAAGTTCAAGCTTGTCACGCTCACGAGTAAGCTGGAGAACTTCTTTCTTGGTGAGACCGCTGGTGTCGCCCGAAAGCTGTTCTTCCAGTGTCTTGAGACGGCGGATCGAACCGCTGATCGTCTTCCAGTTGGTCAGCATCCCGCCGAGCCAACGGTGGTTCACGAAGTGCTGTCCCGAAGCGCGAGCAGCTTCAGCGATCGGCTCTTGCGCCTGACGCTTTGTTCCGACGAACAGCACCTTGCCGCCTGCGCGGACGGTCTGCTCAACGAAATCGAGCGCGCGAGCGAACAGCGGCACGGTCTGCGACAAGTCGATGATGTGAACACCGTTGCGGTTGCCGAAGATGTACGGCTTCATCCGCGGGTTCCAGCGGTGGGTCTGGTGGCCGAAGTGTGCGCCGGCCTCAATCAATTGCTGCATGGTGACGGTAGTGGCCGCCATAAAATAATTCCTTCCGGTTTGTCCTCTGAAGAGCAAGGAACCAAGACGGAGATCCCGTCGAGGCACCGGTATGAAGCGCTCTCCATGTGAATTTCACAGCCAACGCCGTTCCGATGATTCGGAACAGTTTTCGCTGTGAGGGCGCGCCATTAGCCCCCTTCTCCCACAAAATCTAGTGCATTTGCAGAAATTGGAACACAAGTGGAACAAATTTGCTTGACGGATTGGAACACATATAGAACAGAGGGGCAGAACAAAGATTGAACAATACAGCGTGTAACCGTTTCGCGCACCGCTACGAAAGACGGCCAAAGGAGTTTAACCGATGATTGCAACCACGCTCACCGCTCTTTTCGTGGTCGTTTCGTTTGCCACTTTGCTGGCGCTGGTCGATCTTTGGATCCGTGGAAGCTTCTCCTACAAGGCCTTGAAGCAAGAACGTGCGCTCATGCGGGCCGGCTTTGTTCCAATGATCGAAGCGGAAGAGCTGCGGTTGCGCCCTGCCCAGCGGACAGCGCCAGCCGCTAGCCGTCCATTTGCGCGGCGTGTTCCTTCTCACGTGCGCGCCGCCGCTTGATCCGGCCATATTTGAACAGTGCGTAAGGCATCAGGACAAGGTAGCCGACGCTGATCACGGTGAGCGACCACCACGGCTCCAGCAAAACCGCTGTGAACGCCAATGCCGCGAAAGCGATCAGGCCCAGCCGCATATCACGGCGCGGTCGGATGGCAGCCCAGCTCAGGGTCGCCATGTTGGAGATGAGCAGAACCGCGATAAGGCTTATCCAAATCGCAAGTGCCAGCGGATCGCGAAACTCATCGCGTCCAGTTGCCATCCAGAGATAAAACGGCAGAAACGCAATGCCGGCTCCAACGGGTGCAGGTACGCCCGTCAGGAAACCTGCCGATTTGTGAGGCTGATCATCAACATCAATCCGGGCGTTGAAGCGAGCGAGGCGCAAAGCGCAACATATCGCGAAAGCCAACGCAGCAAACCAGCCAAAACGATCAAGATCCTGCAAACACCACAGATACAGGATAATCGCGGGTGCCATCCCGAACGACAGCGAGTCGGCAAGACTATCAAGCTCAGCACCAAAACGTGACTGAGCGTTAAGCAAACGCGCAATCCGGCCATCAATCCCGTCAAGCACTGCCGCCAATACAATCGCGAGGATGGCGTATGGCCATTCCCCTTCGATGGCGAAACGAATGCCTGTCAGACCTGCGCAAAGCGCGGCGGCCGTAATAGCATTGGGAAGCATGGCACGCAGTGCAAGACCGCGACCGTCGACAGCGGCATTGATGTCTTCATCTTCTGCTGCTTTCGGTCCGACACGCGCCGGCACCTGAACGGACCGCTGATCTTTGCTCGGTTCGGTCACAGCGTTTCTTGTGCGGGCCAACAGGTCACTATTGCGCAACACCTTCCAGCAAAGCCTGTGCGCCGACTTCGGCAAGCACGGTCTCACCGGCGATCACACGCTGTCCCATCAGCACTTTGGGGCTCGTTCCAGCCGGCAGATACACATCGACGCGGCTGCCGAACCGGATGAGCCCGACCCTTTGCCCCTTTGCGACAGTGTCGCCGGGTTTCACAAACGGGATGATACGACGGGCCACCAGACCAGCAATCTGGGTAAACCCGATCTGCAATCCATCGCTGCGCTCAACCAGAATATGCTGGCGCTCGTTTTCCTCGCTGGCCTTGTCGAGATCGGCGTTCACGAACTTGCCCGGAATATAGACAAGCCGACGGATCGTGCCTGCTATGGGAGTGCGGTTGATGTGCACATCAAACACGCTCATGAAGATCGAAACGCGCGTAACGGGACCAGCCGGAAGCCCAGGATGCCCGGATCCATCATCAATCTGCATTTCCGCAGGCGGCTCGACAGTGGTGATCAGTGAGATCAATCCATCGGCCGGAGCAACGATCGAATTGTCCGCCTGCGGAACGACACGTTCCGGATCGCGGAAGAATGCAAAGACGCCGGCAGACAGCAGCAACAGCGGCCAGCCGATGATCTCCCAATCAAGCAATATCAGCGGAACGAGAGCGATCGCGACTGCGATTACGCCGAATTTGCGCCCTTCAGGATGGATTGCGGGCCAGTTCCAACCGGCCTCGCCGCGCCCCTGATTATCAAGAATTTCACCTGCCATGCGCACGCATCTAGGGTCGCACAGGCGCGCCCGCAAGCGACCTCGATCAACTGACTGGGGCAAAAGCAAGAAAACCAGTCTGGTTTGAGCCCACAAAATGGCGCGGATGCGCGCACCGGCAAGACGATCCGAATTCACTCTTTAGTAAGACGTTTACCATAGCGCTCATGCTGTCATGAGCACCGCGACAATCAGACCGAGCGACATCGCTCCTTCAGACAGTTTCCAGCGCCGCTGGCTTGGCGAATTGCCGATCTATGTCATCGGCCTCGCCCTGCTGGCCGTTTGCCTTAGCCTGCTGGCATCTCGCGGTGTGTCTCTTAGTCTGGGTGGGGTGATCGAAAACGCACGGTTGTTTGCGATGTTCACGCTAATTCTGGTTGCTTTCGATGCAGCCTGGCAGCTGAACCGCAATCGCCCGGACAGCCCCACAGCCTTTTTGAAAGCGCGCTACTCCAACGCTGCTCTCATCAAGAAAGTGATCAGTGGTCTGCCATTTCTTGCAATCGCAATTGTCGTTCTGCCCTTCTTTTCGAAGATGAAAGCGGCAATCCCGCTGTTCAACGATTACACCTGGGATGCGCCTTTCATTGCGTGGGATCAGGCGATCTTCTTTGGCTACGACGCGTGGCAGGTTTTCCAGCCAGTGCTCGGCTATCCGATTGTGACGGCCTTTCTCGCCCTGCTTTATCACCTGTGGTTCCTGCTGCTTTATCCGGGCGTGATGTTCTTTGCGTTTGTGAAGATGGATCATCAGGTTCGGCGGCAGTTTTTCCTGACCTACATGCTCAGCTGGGCACTGGTCGGCGGATTAATGGCAACATGGCTCGCGTCAGTCGGCCCATGCTTTATCGGACCGCTCTTGGGCAATCCCCACTTTGATGAGCAGATGGCCTATCTGAACGCTGCGAACGAGCAAGTTCCGATCATGACATTGAATGTGCAGACGCTGTTGCTTGAATGGCATGGCAAGGCTGCCAATGGTCTCGGCAGCGGGATCACCGCCATGCCGAGCATGCACTGCGCCATCGCATTCCTTTATTGGATTGCCGTTCGCCGCATCTCGGCCAAATGGGGCGCGTTCTTTGGCGTGTTCTTCTTCATCACATGGATCAGCAGCGTGCATCTCGCCTACCATTATGCAGTCGACGGGCTCGTATCACTGTTGGCTGTGGCTGCGATCTGGTGGGCAGCCCAGCGCATTATCGCCGGATGGGACGCGTTTCTGGAAAGCCGAAATCAGGCCGCTTTGCGGACGAACACTGTTCCAGCCGAATAACCCGCTCCAAAGCTGCAAATCAGCCCGGTATCGCCCTTCGCCAGATCATCGCTGTGCTGATGAAATGCGATGATCGAACCCGCGCTTGACGTGTTGCCATAGGTATCAAGCACGGTCGGGCTTTCATCATCATCCGCTTCGTGACCGAGAACCCGCTGAGCTATCAGGCGGTTCATGCCGGCATTTGCCTGATGCAGCCACAGACGGCGCAGCGCCGCTGGTTCAACCTGAAGCTTGCCTGCTTCATCGATGATCATCTGCGCGACCATCGGCACCACCTCCTTGAAGACCTTTCGCCCCTCCTGCACGAACAGTTTGTCCGCATTGCCTGAGGTGTCCGGATGCGCTCGGTTGAGAAAGCCGAAATTGTTGCGGATATTGTTCGAAAACACGGTTTTCAGCTTTGTACCAAGGATCGCCCAGTGATCGTCTGGCGCGATGGCTTCATCCTCGACCAGCACGGCTGTCGCCACATCGCCAAAAATGAAGTGGCTGTCCCGGTCTCGCCAGTTGAGGTGACCAGAGGTGATTTCCGGGCTGACCACAAGCACGCTCTTTGCGTTTCCTGAGCGCACATAGTCAGCAGCAGTCTGGATACCGAATGTGGCTGAAGAACAGGCGACATTCATGTCGAAGCCGAAGCCTTCAATGCCCAGCGCTTGCTGGA
>JBCBHD010000200.1:0-5701 GCA_038526115.1 Pseudomonadota bacterium
ATGTCGTGAACCGGGCGATTCACCGGATCGAAAGTGAAATTGATCCTTGCAGCGACGCAAAGATCTCGATCCCTTTCCATGTGGAGCTGGACGGAGAATGGGACCGCTCTCGCACTTGGGTCATCACCCGCAATGACGCTGGTGGGCTGCGGCTTAAACACGACCACCGCCACAAGGATGGCGAACCGGATGAGGTGACGATGTACGGCGGGGATACGGACAGCGCCGGTGCGAACAGTTCACAGAGCTTCCCTGTCGATGCAGAGAGTATCGCTTTGTTCGAAAGGTCAGATCTCACAGCATCGGTGACCAATGTCTGGACGGTGGAAGTGGATCCCGTCGACGAAGCCGGCGGCACATTCGCCTATCAATTGCAGCGCACCGAAGAGCAGGGCGCACCTGAAGACCGATTCTTCCGCGTCGAGTTCGATCTGAGTGAGGAGGTTGCGGCCCCACCTGCCGCGTGGGGACAGGACTAGACTCTAGCTGCCCCAATCGCTGGTTCGACTGCCACCCCAACCCTCGGCATAGGCCGCGCCGCTGCCAATCTTTGCTTGAACAGACATCGGAGCTGCATCGAAGTCGCAGCCTGCGTTCTGTATGTTTTTCGCGATCTTCGTGGCGCGCATCCTGGCTTTCAAGCCTGGTTTGCGAATTTCGCCGTTCGCTCCTTTATGCGCTTCAGCGATGTCCAGCAGTGCATCGACTTGTTCGCTGCAGTATGGCCCCCAGCCATTGACCGCCACCGGTTCAAGGCCGCTCCCATCGTCGCCGCTCGGACCGTCGCCTAGCATGCCGGCCGCATACATGGTTCCGAGTACAACGACCGAACCTCCGAAAAACACCTTGGCAAACATCGCAACCCCCTCATCCCTTTGAATGGTCTGAAGTATGCCAAACGGCGGTAAAGGCTCGCTTAATCGGCCTGTTCGCCTACTGGGGGATAGGATGGGGCAGCGCCATGATCGATGCTCAGGCTTTGTTCGAGACGAAACCTGCCTTCATCTGCCATCCACTTCCAGACATGGATGTAGCGCGCGCCGCCGGTCTGCTCCCATTCGCCTTTCTCGCCGCGCCATTCCTGAAATGTGTGATGCCCACGCTCTAGCACACCCCATTTTCCCAAGGGGGTCACCGTCCGGGATCCCGGCACGAGCAAACGCCGGTTCTTGTACCCGGCGATCGCCCCACCCGGTTCACGCGCGGCGCATTGTTCCGCCATGCTCGCTACGAATGATGCTCCGTCAGGAACTGCCAAGCCCGCCAAGTCATGCAGCATCCGGAAGTCCTCGGTTATCAGGTCTTCGATTGCCCGCGCATCGCAACCTTCAAATGCGGACCAGAACAGGCGCGCATCAAGCTCAGCGATCTGTTCGCGAGCCTGGTCGATCGGCGGGATAGGCTGCGCTTCAACGACAGTGGCTGGTGCAGCCTGAGCGACCATCAGGGCGAGAGCATAGAACATCGAACCTCCTTAATGTGTATTATTTCAATAATACACCATGGGAATGCGCTCGCAAGATCGAAAGCTCTTGCTTCCGCACCCCATTTTACGATATATCTTCGATATGGCTGAAATCGAGAGCATACCGGTCCCACCTGACAGCCTTTTGGCTCAGTTCGGCGCGCCCAGTGCCTATCGCGATTGCTTCCGATGCGAAGTACCGGAAACCGTTTCGCTCACACAGTTCATCGAGCGTTTCTATTGCTCCACCGCTTTTCGCCCGGAACGCATAGTGCTCGGCCTCATCGGCAAAGGCGCCAGCAACGCCGACGCCGCTGCGGTCGCTCGCGGCACAACCGACCGTTTCGCTGCATGGACCGTGGTCGAAAGGCACGAGGACCAGATCCTCCTCCAGGACTTTCGCCAAAGCACCGCCAGCTGGCTCGCTGTCCAACCCCATGAAGCGTCAACCACCCTCCTGTTCGGCAGTTGGGTGGGGGAGCCGGAGGGCGCCATCGTCAAGGCGCTGATGCCCTTCCACCAGTGGTATTCGCGTGTGCTGTTACGGGGTGTCACTTAGGGCTCTCCCTGAGCCGACAGTGAGGCCGAAGCCTGCGAGGTTCGCACTATGCGGACCCTCGCTTTGGCCCTCTCCCTCTCTGCTGCGTGCACCTCCCACGCTCAGGCCCAATCCCCTGCGCCAGACCGCGAAAGCGCGGCCTTCCCGATCTGCAAGGGTTCGGGCCGCGTCACCTGCATCGTGGATGGCGACACGATCTGGTATCGCGGCACCAAGATCCGCATTGCCGACATCGACACCCCCGAAACCAGCCGCCCCGGTTGCGAACGCGAAGCCGCGATCGGACGGCGCGCCACACAGCGGATGCAGGCGCTGCTCAACGCCGGTCCCTTCACGTTGGCAGCAGGCAGCGATGGCCGCGACACCGACCGCTATGGCCGCGCCTTGCGGGTGGTGACGCGTGGCGGCGCCAGTCTGGGTGAGACGCTGGTGGCCGAAGGGCTTGCCGAGCGCTGGGGCGGGCCGCGCATCGCGTGGTGCTGACCCACAGCCCCGCAAGGGGAGACATGGACCGCATGTTACACGGTCCAGAGGTCGGAAATTCGCCCGATCACGCCGCTCTTTCGAACGCGCACAATATGAGGGAAAGTGGAGCGACACAGCGCCATTTTTAGCCGCTCGCGCACGCAGTAGGAAAGCGCCCGGCAACCCCGCACGATCCGTGGTATTCTGCAGCACGAATCACCGCCAAGGGGGAAACCGGCCATGACTCGCGAAGACAAAATCGCCGCCATCGAATCCGTTTACAAAGCCCGCGCCACTGGCGATCTGTCGCGCTTTCCAGACCTGTTCGCGCCGCATGCCGAGTTTCGCTTTGTCGGCGATGGCAGCATCATCATGGAATTTCCCGGCGGCCGCTCCAACGAGCCAACCGAAGTCGCGACGGACCTGTTCGAAAAGCTCGACCTGCTCGATCTGCGAATGGAATCCTCCACCGTCGAAGAAGAGCGCGCAGCGATACACTGGCGCGCCGTCTTGCGCTTCAAGGGCGGCGATCCGTTCGAGATGGAATTGTTCGACTTGTGGGAATTCGGCGCGGACGGAAAAATCACCAAAGGCTGCCAGTTCTTCGACACCGCCCGTGTGCAGAATGAAATGGACGACGCCGATATGGCCCGCTCAGCCGCCGAAACCCGCACAGCCACCGAAACCGCAAAAAGCGATGCAGCGCGGGTCGATTCAATGGATTTCGGGATCGGATCGCGGTGAAGGACTAGATCCGTCGCCGCTTATTCCCAGCGGAAATCGGCCTTGATCTGTTTGACCAGTTCCGGGTCCAATTCACTGAACAACACGCGTGTGGTGCGGTGGCCGTGCATGGTGCCTTCGGTGTCGCGATAGCCCCAATCCGAAACCTCGGAGATCGGCACGCGCACGAAATCGCGATACTGATACCCTTCAGAATGCGGCGAATTGGCCAACTGCCCTTCGAGGAAATCGCCATCGAGAGTGACGCTGTCGACCCAGATATGCTCCCACCCATCCAGCGGGAACTTGAAAGAGATATCGCGGGTGCCGAACGGCGGATCAACGAGCACGTCCAGCCACTCATCCAAAGTCGCCCGCGCCTCATCCCGCGCCGCATTCATCGCCTCATCGTCAGACGGCAATTCGACAATCGGATCAGGCTCGTCTGTTGGATCCTGCGCGAAGACAGGCGTAAGCGGAGCGGCGGTCAGCGCTAGGGTCAGCGCCAAAAGGAATGGGCGGTTTGGCATGAAGTGGTCGTCCCCCTGATGATCAGGATTACGCCAATATCACAAAGGTATGACCAAATTGCTGTCGTCCTGTCTGCAGAGCATTGAAGACGGCGCATTGCGCCAGCGGTTAGGTGTGGGCAGAAGCACAACATGCCCAACTGGAACCCCAGAAACACCAAACGCGCCCGCACCCTACGCGGAGAGGCAACGCCAGCAGAACGTGCGCTCTGGGAGCACCTGTCCCGCAGCCAGCAGGGCGCAAAGTTCAGCCGCCAGATGCCGGTCGGCCCATACTTCGCCGATTTTCTCTGCCGTGAACTCAAAATGGTGATCGAACTCGACGGCCACAGCCACGACGTCACACCGGAGAAGGACGAGGTGCGTGACCGATGGTTGGCGGGGAACGGTTATACCGTGCTGCGCTTCACCAACGCTGATGTGAAGGACAACATCGAAGGGGTAGTCCAAGCGATCAGCGCCAAGATCGAAGAGTTGCGTACCTAAATCCCTCCCGCCTGCGGGAGGGAAGCGAGACTTGGTGAACGAAGTGAGCCTAGTCGCAGCAGGGTGGGCAATGCGGAACGGCAGACCAAGCCAAGCCCACCCCTAACCCCTCCCGCAAGCGGGAGGGGAATTTCAAGTAGTGGCGGGAGTCGTTGTCGGTTTGCTTTCCAACGGTGGGGCGTAGAGCAACGCCAAAAGAGCCTCCTCAAAATACCTTCTGTTGAACTTCGCAAATGCCATCATTGCAAAGAAGGCAGAAGTCGAAAGCACGCCAAGCAAGAAAATTCGCCGAGGAGACCATTCCCATACAAATGGGAAATAGAGATAGCTGTAAATAGACTTGAACAAGATAACCCAGCAACAGCCGAGCAGAATAAATGCCAAAAGACGAAGCGCCCCATAGATCACCAGATAGTTGTACATCCGAACGTAAGCCGTTGGGCAATTATTTGCTACATAGTGCTCAACAACCTTTTCCCATCTGGTGTCTCTGCCGACCTCAATCGATGATCCTACCTTTTCGAAAGCCAAGCGAACGTCCGTCAGTAGACCAACAGGAAGTGCCGGCATATAGAAGCCGACTGGAAGAAATAGCCGGAAGATCACGAAATGAAATGTAAGGGGTAGCTGAGCTAAGCCGACCATTACAGAAGGAAAGCACCAGTTGTAGTCGGCAATCTTATCGGAGAATATTCTTCTTATTTTGTCAGAGCGAGCGCGACCTCTGACATCTATTTGATCCGCTTCCCACCAAATTTCTGATGGAAAGCCAAGTGCGTTGTGAACGAAGCGCTCAATCACATATGTCGAGAAAAATGCTCCTAGGTGGCCAGCCAAATAACTGGCAGAGAGCAATAAAACCCCGACGACAAAGGAGTTTAATGTATCAAAACCCTCGATCTTGAGAAATTCGAGATCAGGTATCGCTGAAAAACTAAAGCTAGATGCGAGCGTATATTGCCCAAGCATCAGCAGAAGCGCGCCACCGGGCAGATAAAATGCTAGGTCGTATACCGCAAACGGCAAGCTGCGATAGTTTTGCACCTAGCTCACTACTCCGCCGCTTCAACAGCTCCGAACATATCCGGGCCGCCGTCTGCCGTTTCGTCTTCGTTGACGGCTTTCGCCTTCTGGCGCTTGTCGAAGCTCGACCACACTTCGTTCCAATTGCCCTTGGTCGCACCCTTCGAATATTCGGTTGCGCGGGTTTCGAAGAAGTTGGCGTGCTCGACACCGTTGAGCAGTGGCGAGAGCCACGGCAGCGGGTGCTCATCGACCATGTAGATCGGCTGCAAGCCCAGCTGGCCCAGGCGCCAATCGGCGATGTAGCGGATGTACTTCTTGATATCCTTCGATGTCATGCCGTTCACCGGGCCCATCTCGAAAGCGAGATCGATGAAGGCGTCTTCGAGCCGCACGGTCTTCTGGCAGATGTCGATGATGTCTTCCTTCACCGCCTTGGTCAGGCAGTCG
>JBCBHD010000201.1:0-5685 GCA_038526115.1 Pseudomonadota bacterium
CGACCCAATTCCAGACGTTCGAGCTCGCGATTGTCGGAGGCCAGCTGAGCCAAGGGATTTTCACTCAGCAATAGTGTGATGCGCGCGGAGGCGGCGTAGATGAGCGAATGACAACAAGATGGCTCCGGCTACTGTTGTCAGTGTCTCATTGATTCCCAAGGAATCAGCGAAGAGCGCGCTTATGATCAGCGTGATGCCAAGGGCCGCCGGGACCAGAAACATCGCCTTGCGTCCATCGGGTGAGCGAATGGGAATGCTGGCCGACGAAACGATGGCAAGGACCGCAAATACAATGTGTACCGCCTCGAACTCCGCCAACGTTCCGGCGACGGGCAGGAGGAGGGCCAGCGCGGGAAGAGCCAGGCAGTGTGCGATACAAACCATGCTGAACGCTACGGCCGCTCGATCTGTTTTGGCTGTCGTTTGCATTTTTCACCCCTAGCGCCTCTTTGAAATCGCAATTGTGCATTGCGGATGACTCAACTTATCAGTCCAGCTTGCCCGACCAGCTCCGCGCTCTGATAACGGTCCGTTACGAAACCCAAAGCGGTGCGGAGGTCGGATTCTTCCATATCGCGCATGATGAAGACGATGCGTGAGCGCCGATCGTCGGACGGCCAATCCTGTAAAATTGCGGGTGGGTGCCAAACGTGCTGAACGCCGTGGATCACCAGAGGATTCTCCATCTCCTTCATATGGAGCAGGCCCTTCACCCGCAGCATGTTTACTCCATTGAGTGAGGTTAGAAGGCCGAACCATTCGTCAAACACCGCAGCTGGCATCGGTTCATTGAACGTCATGCAAACAGAACTGATGCGTTCATCATGCCTATTGATGTCGTGACTGTGGCTATGATCGTGGTGATGATGATGCGCGTGATCGGAATAGGCTTCTTCATCAAGCCACTCGCGTACGTCGGCGCTCTTTAGATCAGGATTAAAGCTTGCGCCTCCCAGAAGCTCGACGGGATTGGTTGAGTCGAGAGCCGCAAGAACTTCCGCAGCCGGATTGATCTGCTCGAGCCGCAATGACAACGCTTTCACATCGTCAGTATCCGCGATGCCGGTCTTGCTGATCAGGATCGTGTCGGCAACCGCGGCTTGCTTGAGCGCTTCGTGCTGCGCGTCGAGGGTCCCGGCTCCATTCACCCCGTCGACCATCGTGATGACTTCGGCCAAGCGATAGGTTTCGATCAGCTTCTCATCCGCCATGATCGTATGGATAATCGGCGCGGGGTCTGCGAGACCCGTCGTTTCAATGATAACCCGATCGAACCAGCGCTTCCCACCGCGTGAATAGCGCCATGGAGCGTCTTTCAATGTCTTTTGAAGGTCGCCCTTGATTGTGCAGCAAAGACAGCCGCTGGCCATTTCGACGACCGTGTCGTCTTCATTGCTGTGAGCGACCAGATCATGGTCGAGGCCGATCGTGCCAAATTCATTGATGATCACCAATGCCTTTGACATCTCGGGAGCGTTGATCAGGCGATTAAGCAGGGTTGTCTTGCCGGATCCGAGAAAGCCGGTGAGCAACGTAACAGGAATGGGTTTGCCAGCCACGACTACAATACCGTTGCAGAGCGAGCGTCATCGTGCGCAGCCAATGGCAGTCCGGCTACAAAGCCGGATGTCCGTGCTTCAAATTGCAAAAAGTTGCTTTTCGAGGTAGTCAAGGGTGACTCGATTGATGTTATATTGTATCATGCATCTACGAACCCATTGAGTGAGTTGCAAGTGCGCAGATCTGCCGAACGCAAACGCCCCCGGAAAGCGGGTGAGATTGACACCCAGATTCTGGGTCGCATCGCGCAATCCGACAAGCCCGTCAAAGCCTACGAAATCGTGCGCAAGAGCGCGATTGACGGAGACCCTCTTCTTCCCGTTCAAGTCTATCGAAGCCTCGACCGCTTGAAGGCCGATGGCAAGATTGAACGAGTAGCCTCGCTTAACGCTTTCGTTCCCTCTGACACCGATCGACCGCTCCATTTTCTTTGTACCGATTGTGGATCCGTCGGCACCGCGGAGGCTCACGAAGCGCATGGCTTGTTGAGCGAGCTCTGCAGCGAACTTGGTTTCTCTCCGCGCGAACCGCATCTCGAAATCTCCGGCCATTGCGGTCACTGCGAAGAAGCCGAGAACGAATGAAATGAAAGGACTTGCAATGAAGCCCAAATACCTGCTCCTGGCATCGGCCTTGTCAGCGATGACGCTGACCGCTCCAGCCGCAGCCTGTGACTTCGATGGCATGCCTGGAATGGGTGGCTTTCATCGGATGAACCCGTTTGCCAAGGCGCTGGGCGGATTTGACGCACCGCGTCCGCTGCCTCAGCCAGAGACGACCGCGGAAAGGGCAGACAAGGCTGACAAAAAGGAATCTGACAACAAGAGGGCAAAGGATCGCAAGGAGCGCGCCAAAGCCATTGAAGCAACGCCCGTGCGCGAATGGGAGCTCGACTACGGCAACGGCACCATCAGCGAAGAGGACAAGGCCACCTTTACCTGACGATGCAGCTTGCCGTTCAAGGCGTCGGACTATCCTACGGTGGCCGACGCGTCCTTTCCGACATTTCGTTTTTGCTCGATGCGCGCGAGCGGGTCTTGCTGCTTGGTCCATCGGGCTCAGGTAAGTCGAGTTTGCTCAACATAATTTGTGGACTCCAGACCCCTGATGAGGGTTCGGTGTCAGTGGGTGACGCCGAAGTTACCAAAAACGGCGACGCGGTTCGCAAGCGCCACATGGGGATCATCTTCCAGACTCTGAGGTTGGTTTCTGCGCTGACGGTTCGCGCCAACCTCCTCTTGGCCCAGAGGCTCCAGACTGGGTCAACCGACGCCGCCTATGTCGATGCCACGTTAGATCGGTTGGGCATTGCCGATCGTGCCAAGGCACGCCCGTTCGAACTTAGTCAAGGCGAAGCGCAGCGGGCAGCGATTGCCAGAGCCGTGGTGGTAAAGCCGCAGATCCTCATCGCCGATGAGCCGACTTCGGCGCTTGACCATGCCAATACCGAAAGTGTCGCCAAGCTCCTGATGGAAGCTGCCGACGATGCCGATGCGACCTTGCTGATTGCGACCCATGACGACAGACTGAAGTCTCACTTTGCGCGAACTTTGACTCTGCACGAAGGGCGGATCGAGCCATGATTTCGCTCGCGCTTGCCTATCTGCGGGATCGACCGCTGACGACGGCCTTGAACGTCTTGTTGTTGGCCATCGCGGTAGCCATGCTTGTGCTGCTGCTGCAGTTCGGGAGCCAGGCGAACGAGCGATTTGAACGCGATGCGCGCGGGGTCGACCTTGTTGTCGGTTCCAAGGGCTCGCCGCTGCAACTGATCCTCTCCAGCATTTTCCATGTCGACCAACCGACCGGCAACATTCCCCTCAGTAGCCTCAATTTGCTTCGAACCGATCCCGCTGTTGCGCGCGCGGTCCCTCTGGCGCTTGGTGACAATTTTGAAGGATATCGGATTGTCGGAACGGACGAGAGTTTTGCCGCCCTTTACGGAACCGAAATCGCCGAGGGTCGGACATTCGATGCGCCGCTTGAAGCGGTCTTGGGCTCGAAGGTCGCGGCAGAAACCGGAGCGGATCTGGGTCAGAAGTTCATCGGTAGCCATGGCTTTGGCGAAGACGAAGAAGGGGAGCAAGGGCACGATCATGCGCCGTTCGAGACGGTCGGTATTCTCAAACCGACCGGGACAGTGGTCGATCGGTTGATCCTGACTACCTATGAATCGGTCTGGGATGTTCATGGAATCGAACACGACCATGACCATTCGGACGAGGGCGAAGCACACGACCATGGCGATGAACATGGTCATGACGACGATCACAATCACAGTCATGATGAGGCGGACGATCATGACCATTCGACGGAAGATGCGGTGCCGACTACGGAGCTGCCGGATCAGCCACAGCGCAACTCGATCCTGCAGGCCTCCGGCAATGGTCTCGAACCCGAGCTGACTGCACTCCTCGTCACATACCGCAATGCGTCGGGCGCAATCCGCATTCCTGCAATGGTCAATCGACAGACAGAGATGCAATCCGCTGTCCCTGCAACGGAGACGGCTCGACTGCTCGAACTGATGGGCGCGAGCATCGATGGCATTCGCATATTTGCATGGCTGCTTGCGGTGACTGGCGGGCTCGCAATTTTTGTGGCGCTGCTCAACATGGCGCGCAGCCGCGAAGGAGACCTTGCCTTGCTGCGGGTGATGGGGGCCAGCCGCGTTCAGGTCTTCGCAACAGTGATTATGGAAGGGGTAATCACCGCTGCGCTGGGCGCTGGAATAGGATGGTTGGGAGCGCATACGTTGATCATGGCGGCGCGCCAGAGCTTTCCGACGCTCGCCGATCTGGGTTTGCAGCCATGGCAGCCAATGCCAGCAGAAGCAGGGCTACTTGCGGCAGTTCTGGTGATTGGTATCTTGGCGGCACTGATCCCGGCGATGCGCGTATACAGGATTGATCCTGCCCGCGTTCTCGCGAGAAACTGATGAAGCTTGATAGGGAAACTGTTGAGATGATTACCTGGAGAGTGTGTATCCTCGCATTCGTTACTCTGATTGGCATTCATGCCTATGCTGAGTTTGTCCCCGAGCGCGCGACTTCCATTCCGATTAGCCTCGCCAGTTCGGCAAATGCACAGGCACCCGACCCGAAAGCGGGTCCTGTCATTGAAGACGTCTGGAAACCCGCCGCCACTCCGAAAGGTGGTGTCTCGTGGAAGACACTGGAAGCCACAGGTGAAACAACCCGCAAGGATTCTCAGGGCTACATCCTTTCAAAGCCCAAATTCACTGCCGCAGTGAAGCGACTAAATGGCAAGCGGGTCAAGGTCGCCGGTTGGATGATGCCGCTCGACAATGGGGCGAAGCAAAAGCACTTTGTTTTGCTCGGCTACCCGCCGGGCTGCCCGTTCCACTTCCACGCCGCACCAAACCAGTTCATCGAAGTCTACGCGGATACCGCGTTTACGACCAATGAGACCAAAATGTTCGTTGTCAGCGGCGTGCTCGAGCTGACGGGTTATGATGAGAGCGGTATTTTCTATCGTCTGCGTAAAGCACGACCGAGCTAAGACGCTCTGACAGCAAAGTGATCGTGGGAGGCTAGGCCGGTTCGCCCACCGGTTGTGGCTCGCCCCATGCGGGGAATGGGTCGTTCAAGTTGGCCCATAGTTCTGGAACAAACTCGTCTCCGGGAACCTGGCACGCATCGAGCGCAGCAGTGATAGCAGCTTGATCCATTCCAATACCGATGAAGACAATCTCCTGCCGTCGGTCACCCCAGGTCTGGTCCCACTTCTTCACCACGAACTCTTCGAAAGTCCCGTCATCGGGCCATCGATTCTTGGGTACTGCGGCCCACCAACGCCCCATGCGGCTGACACTCTTTTGAGTGCCAGCGATGGCAAGTTCGCCGAGGAAATCGGGCCGCGTTGCAAGCCAGAAGTGCCCCTTTGACCGGATAACCTTGTCGAGATTGTCGCTGACAAGGAAATCGTAGAACTTCGCCGGATCGAACGGTCGGCGCGCACGGTAAACGAAGCTTTCTACGCCATATTCCTCCGTCTCGGGACGGTGGCTGGCAAAGTCGTATAGCTCTTTAAGCCAGAGCGGGTGTTTCTCGGATTCCTCTTCGTCGTATAGCCCGGTGCCAACCACATCATCGAGTTCAACCT
>JBCBHD010000202.1:0-5678 GCA_038526115.1 Pseudomonadota bacterium
TGATTATGGAAGCCATGGCCTATGGCTGCCCGACGACCAGCGCGTTCATTTCGATACATAGATCGCACCAAAGCCCAACTCGGCGGTCTGCTTGATCACATCCCTGGGGAATATGTGTTTCTCATCCCACTCGCTGGCATGCGGAGTAATGTTGTCGGCGGTGAAGCGCTGCGCCATCTCCTGGATGGCGAGCTGATCTTCCGTGAGTGCAAATTGTCCTGTCATGGAAAGGCCCTGTACTCGCCTTCAAAGAGGGAGAAAAGGGCATCCGGATGGCAATTTTTGCTAGGGAGAATGCATGCGGCGTAACCATTTTGTGGTCTCGCACGTATCTTTCAATATGACCCATCACAACACGCGTCTTCTGATCGTCTACAACGCCGATGGCGGTATCTTTAATGCGCTGGCTCACGCTGTGCACAAAGCCGTGCGACCGGAAACCTATCCCTGTTCGCTCTGTGCGATTACCTATGGAGCGGTTTCGATGAGGCGGAAGTGGCGCGCGTTTCTTGATGGTTTGCGGATGGAGAAGGTGTTTCATCATCGCGATGATTTTGCCGCCGACTATCCCGATCATGATTTCACGCTACCTGTGATCCTCATTCGCGAGTTCGGCGAAGAACCCCGCGTATTGGTCTCTAGTACAGAGCTTGATCAGATTGCCGACGTGGATGAGCTGATCGAAATCGTGGATGAGAAACTCGTGGTTGAGCGGCTCAACGGGCCGAAATTGCGCGCCGTGGCGTAAGTTTACCCAGAGACAATCGCTTCTGCTTCGATCTCAACCTTCCACTCCCTGCGGCAAAGCCATGCCACACCGGCCATAGTTGCGGCGGGTTTTGCTTGTCCGAAATAGCGAGCGTGGACTGCGCCGACAGCATCCTGATCGTCAAAATCTGTAAGCAGCATGCGTGTGCGTACAACATCATCTGCGGTGCCGCCGAGCTCTTCAATCGCAGCTTTGATCAACGCGCAGCAGCGTTCGGCCTGTTCGGTTGCTCCGCCGCGAGTCGTTGATCCATCAGCTTCAACAGGCCCCGTTCCCGCGACGATGATCCGATTGCCATCGCGAATTGCGCGGCAGAATCCGAACTGCGCTTCGTAGGGTGACCCGGATGTGGTGCGTCGTCTGCGGCTCATGGCGAAAAGCTAAAGCACAATCTCCTTAGCCCGCGCCAGAGCTTTGCGCCGATCATCCAGACCATTGGTGCCGCCGTTGATCTTCTTGGTCAGAGCAACAATGTCGTCCTTGTCGGCAATTGTGTTGCACTTGCGGCTGTCCCAGTAAATGCAACCGGCGCGCACTCCGGTGGCCGGGTTGGAAAGCAATTCGGGATCAGAGATCACGTCGATCCCCGTGACCTTCTTCACTTCACCATAATTGTGACGGCCAGTGGTTTGCTTGATCCCTCGTCCGCGATAGCGCCATCCATCCCCTGGCTCGGTGTTGCCAAGGTTCCGGCGACCCCATTCGCCGCCGTACAAGATGTTTGCGATTGCGCTTTGCCGTTCGACCGAAAGTGCTCCTTCGCCGGATTTGCGACCGAGGCGGTTGGCATCGGCGCTGCTGATCCGGCTGCGTGAAAACACCAGCAACAGCCCCCGCACCGAATAGTTCATGCTTTCGGTCATCTTGGAGAAGCCGCCGGTCTCCACCGATTGCTGGGCCAGCACATGAGCGATGCGCAAAGGTGTATCGATGTCGACTTTGGCGAATTCGATATGGGCTGCCTTGCCAAGATCTTTGCGAAGACTGCTGACAGTCGATTTCTGACCAACAAAGCTCATCAGGGTGGCCATACTGATCGGGCCAAAGTCCCCATCGATCGCCAGAGAGTATCCGCGGTCCTTTAGTCTTTGCTGTGCACGCTTCGCGTTTTTCATGTTCGCCTCCCACCTCTATTTTCAGCCACTGTGTAGCAAGGCAGAACACGCAATACTTGTTGAGTCGCGCCAACTTTTCAGATGCTGGTCACGTGCAACGCTTTCGCGGCAATTCGTCCGGCTGCTTGGGTTTTGAAGCGTCTGATGTGTGCAGCCTCTGCTCTGCGCCTTCTCCGACAAGCGACAGTCGTAGTGATTGCTTCCACTTTTCCCCTTCGCCTTCCATCGCGAGATCGACAATCGTATCGCCAGCGTCTCCTCTCACATCGGAGACCGCACCGTAGCTTTCATAGAACGTTATGCTGCGATCCTTGATCTCCATTCGGAGGTCGCTCTCCGGCGCGCAAGAGCCGCGCTCGTAATCCCAGACGCCTTGGAATGGGGCGGGAATATCGGTTCCGGCTTCGGCTTGCTTTAGGGCGATGTCCTTCGTTTCCGATTCCGGTGCTGAAAGGCCATCTTCAACTGGATCACCCGAACTTTCAGCAGAAGCGCTTTCTTCAGCTTGGTCGGCAGGTGGCGGTGTGTCTTGCGTCTCGTCACTGCTACAAGCAGCAAGGATCAAGAGCGCAGGTCCGGCTAAACAGAAACGCAATCTCATTCGCTTTCTCCGTCTGCTTCGATGCCCAAGACGCGGCGGTCGAATTCGGCCTTGGCCAGCTTCGTATTGTTGCGAGCATACCAGCGCGGGGCAGGGATGCCACGCTCCCATGCCACTTGCTCAGTCAGGGTGCCCTGTGCCGAAGGCGTGTCATACGTGGCCGCCAGTTTGCCGAACGGGTCTTCATAGGCTTCGTCGGCCGTGATGATGGTCCAGCCAGCGGCGCGCAGGGCCTCGACCAGGTCGCCAATGTAAAGCGCAGCCAGATCGGTCTCATGAAGCAGCATTACATGCGCTGGTGACCTGCCCAGCGTCTCGCGCGCGAGGCTATCGAAGAACTCGGCGGATTCGACGTGGCTTTCGACATAAAGGTCGCGAAGGGCATCCATGTCCATGTCCTGCCCGGTGCGTGCGGCATCGATAGTGGCCTGTTCGTAGAACCAGTCACTCGCATCGACGGTGACATAACCGTTCGTCAGTCCCCGCTCAGCCAGGGCCTGTCGCACTGCATCGCGTTTCTCGACATCGCCGCGACCTTCATTGAGATAGGGGAACCGGAACCATGGCCGATTGGCTTCCCATGGTGCAAGCCATTCTGCGGCTGCATCGATATCGGCGAGATACTCGTCCAGCGAGCTATTCGTGAGGCTGGAGTGTTGTGCCGTGTGATTGGCGAGCACATGACCGTCCGCCACATAGCCGCGAATATGCTCCAAGCCGCCGGGCCGGTGGGTAAGCTGCGCCGGATTGACGAAGAATGCAGCTTGCTTGACCTGCGCATCACGAAGCGCTTTTCGCAAACGCACCGCTCGCTCGTCAGGCGTCATGAACGCCCCCGCCATGCGCGGGGTGTCGTCGAATGTCAGCGCAATGCGTTTCGTTCGCGAGGACGGTTCAATTGATGCGCAGGCGGCGAGGGCGAAAACGGCCAGCGCCAGAAATACAGCGCGCAGCATCCCGTCACCCAAATGTCGGGATAACGAAGGCGTTTGATCCGTCTCCGCCGCCATCGGGCCAGCGCTGGGTGATTTTCTTTGTCTTGGTCCAGAACCGCAGGCCTTCGGTGCCATACTGGTCAATGTCGCCAAAGCCCGAACGCTTCCAGCCGCCGAACGAATGGTAAGCGACCGGAACCGGGATCGGCACATTGATACCGACCATCCCGACATTCACACGCGATGCGAATTCGCGGGCTGCGTGACCGTTGCGGGTGAAGATCGCCACGCCGTTCCCGTATTGATGTTCGCTCGGCAAACGCACCGCATCCTCAAAGTCATTGGCGCGAACAATCTGAAGCACAGGTCCGAAGATCTCTTCCTGATAGCTGCTCATTGTCGGTGTGACGCGATCAATCAGCGTTGGGCCTACGAAGAAGCCGTTCTCATGGCCCTGGAGCGAATAGCCTCGGCCATCGACGACTATTTCGGCGCCTTCCTGCTCAGCCGTGTCGATCCAGCCTTCGATCCGCGCCTTGTGTTCGGGCGTCACGACAGGACCATAATGGGCGTCCGGATCTGTCGACACGCCGATGCGCAGTGCGTTAATGGCCGGGATCAGCTTCTCGCGCAGGCGGTTGGCCGTGTCTTCGCCCACCGGAACAACCACAGGAAGTGCCATGCAGCGTTCGCCAGCAGACCCAAAGGCCGCTCCGGCAAGATCATTCACAACCTGATCGAGATCGGCATCTGGCATGACGATACCGTGGTTCTTGGCCCCGCCCATAGCCTGCACGCGCTTACCTGCTTCGGCGCCGCGCTTGTATACGTAGTGCGCGATGTCGGAAGAACCGACAAAGCTCACCGCTGCGATTGCTGGATGGTCAAGGATCGCATCAACCATTTCCTTGTCGCCGTGGATCACTTGCAGCAGTCCTTCGGGTGCGCCGGCTTCGACAAACAGCTCCGCCAACCGAACTGGCACGCTAGGATCGCGTTCTGATGGTTTGAGGATAAACGCATTCCCAGCCGCGATTGCCATGCCGAACATCCACATCGGGATCATGGCCGGGAAATTGAACGGTGTAATACCAGCCCCGATGCCGAGCGGCTGGCGTGTGGAATAGACATCGATGCCCGGGCCGGCCCCTTGGGTGTATTCGCCCTTCAGGACTTGCGGTATTCCGCAAGCATATTCGATCACTTCAAGTCCGCGTTGCACATCGCCTTTGGCATCATCAATGACTTTGCCATGTTCGCTTGAGAGCAGTTCGGCGAGGCTTTGCATGTTGGCCTCAACCAGTTCCTTGAATCGGAACATCACCCGTGCCCGCTTTTGCGGGTTGGTTGCGGCCCATCCAGGTTGAACCGATTGGGCAGTAGCAATGGCCCGTTCCAGAAGCGCGGCATCTCCCAGACCAACTTCAGCTTGCACTTCGCCAGTGGAGGGGTTCCAGATCTGATGAGTCCTTGCTGGAGGGCCACCTGAACCACCAACCATGAAGTGATCAACCTGCCGCATTATTATTCCTCTCAGCTTTCTGAATCTGTCTCCCGCTGTAGCGGTCGATCAGCACGAATCCAATCCTGAGCGCGATACTAATCGAGCTGGCTTGCATCACCTATCTGATTGACCACCTGTTGAGCATCCGGCAATGCCGCGGTCGAAGATGCGGGTGTAGCTCAATGGTAGAGCAGCAGCTTCCCAAGCTGACGACGAGGGTTCGATTCCCTTCACCCGCTCCATCAAGGCGCGCAGCCGACTGAAGAGTCGAGTTATCTAAAAGTTCAATCTTTGCCGCGGGCTTCAGATCGGCTATCCCCCTTTTGTGCAGAAACAGGCGGATACTCTAGATTTTGATGCGATGGTGGTTTGGCGCGAACGCGCCGATGCGGCGCTTCAAGCGTTGACGGAGCGCCAGACTGAGGTGTTGGAGCACGCGGCTGAAGGCAAGAAGAACGAGCTGATAGCTCATGAAATCGGCCTGACAACCAATTCTGTCGAGAAGCACTTGCGCAAAGCCAAGCGGACTTTGGGAGCGATGACCCGCGACCAGGCGATCAAGAAGTTTATCGTCCTCCGCACCATAACAGGAACCCGGAATTCCGGGTTCCTCCCCCTAGATGTGACTGAAGGTTTGGTCGAACAAACGCTTCAGGCACTGCCGATCAAAGTGGCCCAGCAATTGCGAACTTCGCCTGAGTTCGAACAGTTTCTGGATGATCTGCGATCGTCAGGCCCGAGGGCTTGGGATGCC
>JBCBHD010000203.1:0-5672 GCA_038526115.1 Pseudomonadota bacterium
AGGGTCAAACGCATGGGAAAGGAGTACCTCTTTATCGTTGACGCTTTCCTCGCAATCACGCGCTCACTTGGCAAGGGTACAAACGAAAAAGGGCGGCCCATGTGGACCGCCCTCTAAAATTCGCTTTTGCGAGAACTTACGCCTTAGGCGCATTCTCACGACGTTCCGCGATACGCGCACGCTTACCGGTGCGGCCACGCAGATAATAGAGCTTCGCACGACGCACGACACCGCGGCGAACCACAGTGATGCTGTCGACGATGGGTGAGTAAAGTGGGAACACACGCTCCACACCTTCACCAAAACTGATTTTGCGAACGGTGAAGTTTGAGTTGATGCTGCGGTTTGAGCGAGCAATCACCACGCCTTCAAAGTTCTGAACACGCTCACGCGTGCCTTCCTTAACTTTCACACCCACGCGAACAGTGTCGCCTGCGCGGAAGTCTGGAATGTCTTTTTCAACCTTGCCGATTTCTTCGGCTTCGATTTGCTGGATCAGGTTCACTGGTCCGTTCCTTCATCTTTTCGCCGCGCGCCAGAGGCAGACTGGACCGGAGCGCCACTGTAGCGTTCCCAAAGATCCGGCCTGCGTAACCGAGTGTCGGTTTCCGCCTGCAGCTTTCGCCACGCGGCTACCTTCGCATGATCCCCCGATCGCAGCACTTCAGGGATCGTGCGCCCTTCCCATTCCTGAGGTCGGGTATATTGCGGGTATTCAAGAAGACCGTCTTCAAACGACTCTTCATGCCCCGACAAGGCCGCGCCCATTACGCCGGGAAGCAGCCGAATGCAAGCATCAAGTATAGCGAGCGCCGCTGGTTCCCCGCCGGAGAGGACAATATCAGCGAGCGAGACCTGCTCGATCTGCGGGCGAGCCTCGAACAGGCGCTCGTCAAAGCCTTCAAAACGGCCGCACACAATGGAAACGCCACGGCCTGATGCGATCTCTCGGATGCGCGCTTGGGTGATTGGCTTTCCGCGTGGTGTCATGGCGAGGATTGGGCGATCATCCGCAACGCTATCGATTGCAGCGCCAAGAATATCCGCCTTGAGCACCATGCCCGCTCCGCCACCTGCGGGCGTGTCATCTACAGTACGGTGCTTGTCGGTCGCGAAATCCCGCGGGTTCACGGTTTCACAAGACCAATCGCCGCGATCCAGCGCCTTGCCCGCAAGCGAAGTGCCGAGCGGTCCGGGGAACATCTCCGGGTAGAGGGTGAGGATGGTGGCGGCGAAGGTCATTCAGTCCCTCGTTCACCAACTTCTGTCTCATCACGATCAAGCTTTCGCCAAGCAGATCGCATGTTGACGAAGGCCTTGCGCAAGAGCCAGACGATCAAAATCAGTATGGGAAAATACACCAAGCCAAAGGTGATCAACCCATCCATCAGATAGCTGATTGGTTCCGGCCCAATATCGCAATCCCAACAACCGAATTTCATTTCGGGAGCTTCGGTGGTTGGCGCCGCACTCTTCGCTGCAACGGTAGGATAGTTTGCGGAAATCATGGGCAATGCCCATGCCAGCCGCACCGTGGTCAATCAATTCCTAACCGCCCGACGATATGGTGGTGCGATGGACAATAAGAAGACCCTCAAGATAGGAGTCGGCGCCGTTACAGGCGTGCTTTGCCTGTGGATCTTCCTCTATCTCTCGACCCTGTTTCCCTATCTCGGCACCGCAGCCAAAGGCGAAACCAAGTTTGTTGGAGGTTCGCTTGATACAGGGATGCCGACAATCGGCACGCAGCGCATGCTGTTGTTCAAGGGACAAAAGGCCTTCTTCGAATACAAGGTCGACTCGACCGATGGCGGCGGTGTGCGCTTCGATGTGAAGCCGGTGATGAAATTCGGGTTTTCGGATCAGACGCAGGTGATTTCAGGCAACCAATCAGGTCGGATCGAATTCGAAGTTCAGAAAACCGGCTTCTACAAGTTCTATCACGACTTCTCGATCAACGGCGTCAGCGGCAGCACCAGCTATTCGGCAAGCTGGGGCGCAATCTGAAGCAAATAGACGGCCTAACAGAAGCTCAATTGAGCTGGCCAAGGCATTCCTGAAGTGCGCGCGCCTTCGCCCTTTTGTAGGCCGAGAAATTCAACCAAGCGACGACGCAACCCACCACCACGGTACCGACGAGCAGCGCGTAGCCCTCAGGTTCAAAGCGAGATATGCCCTTCACGATTTCCAGAACTGAAGTCGCTCCGGAAAGCAGCGACACGAAGATATAGATCATTGTGAAAATCAGCAGTGGCACCGACGCTGAAAGCGCAAAAGAAACGCGGCTCGCACCCCAGCTTCGCAACAGACCGACAGCCGTGAGCCATGTAGAAACACCGCAAATCGCGAACCACACACCAAACATCACATACGGCAACGCCACTTCCCACCACGGGCGAGGATGGCTCCAATAGCCAAATTCGTTGCTCGGCGCTTCGGCAGCGGCGGCTGCGACACTTACGACTGTGAGAAGCTCGCTCAGGAGTTCCAATTCACCCCGTCCTTCGGCCGCGTATCCACACTAAGCTCGAACACATCAGGCCGAGAATAGTGGCCGTCGGTATCGAGGCTCGCGAGCCCCTGCCCGATCTCGGTTAGATCCAGCTCGGCGCGCAGTATTTCCTCACGGTCACCCGCTTGCGCGACTACGCGCGCATCGGGCGCCGCGATCATCGAACCGCCTCGGTTGAGCACATCGCTCTCAATGGCATTGAAAAGCTCTTCGGCTTCGGCGTTACCACCAACGTTAGCCAGCCCTTCAAACAGGTCGGCCTTGGTTTGCACCAGCCCCGCCGCCAGCACAAAGCAGCGCCCCTCCATGGCGTAGTGCCGGGACGCCAGCGCGTATTCCTCGCGCACCGTAGGCCACGCGGCGACATGCACGCTCTCGCCGAGATTGTGCATCGCCGCGCGGGCGAGCGGCATCCAGTGTTCCCAGCAGATCAGGTTGCCCGCCCGGCCCCATTCGGCCTCGTGCACGCCCAAAGTCGAGCCGTCGCCGCGCATCCAGATCAGGCGTTCGCCATGAGTTGGAACCAGCTTGCGATGATCGAGCGGCGCTTCGCCAGGCCGGAACAGCAATTGGTTGTTGTAGAGGCTCTGCCGCACCCGCTCATGCGCGCCGAGCGAGATCAGCACACCGCTTTCATCGCACAGCTCCTGCAAGGGCAGAAGTCGTTCATCATTTGGCACGATCGCATTTTCGAGCATGATCTGGTGACACGCCTTGGTCCCCGGATGATCCCACAGAGCCGCGCCGGGCGACTCATCGAGCCACAGTGGATAGCCGCCAAGGAATGTCTCGCCGAACGCCACAAATTTCGCACCGCCCTCGATCGCTTGCTTAGCCAGACGAGTAGCCTTCTCGATCCCGCCATTGAAGTCGAGAGGGATCGGAGCGGCCTGGCAAATGGCGACTGGAAGAAGGGTCATTCAAAAGTTCCCGGGTCTATTGTGTCGCCACGCGCCGCAACACGATTGCGGGTAAAGAAAAACGCTGCCGGAAACCCGACGAGTAAAGCCAGGACAAACCCGCCGACAAAAAGCGGCAGCAAAGCGGTGATGGGATCGGCGTCGGTCGCAGAAAGGACAGCTCCGATTGGAATGCTCATCGGAACAAAGCCGGCCACAAGAGCCGCAACAACAGCCCGTATGGTGATACTGGCCTTGCGTGCCACCACATCGAGGAGGAAAGCCATACCAATCGCAATCGCGGCAACGAAGGCGATTGCAAATACCAATCCGAACAATCCTGAGATCATTCGGTCATCCTTCAGCGAAATCGGCCGCGATCACAAGCCTTTCGCCATTCCATTGCAGAACGGCCGACTTGGTCATCGGGACCATAAAGGTCTTCATGCCTTTTGCAGGCACCGGGTTCTTCTCGATTTCGATAACATCTGTCGCGCCATAATTCTGAACCGCGATGACAGAGCCTATCGCTTCGCCCATGTCGGTTTCGACCACGAGACCAATCAGATCGGCGTGATAGTATTCTTCATCGTCCAGATCAGGCAAAGCCTCACGCGAAACCGTCAGAACCGTGCCGCGGAGCTTCTCCGCCTCGTTGCGATTGGTGCTTTGTTCAAAGCGCGCAACTGCGCCGCCCTTGTTGTCAGAGCGGATTTTTGTGAGCGTAAGCGCTCCATCATTGAATGAAGTGTACTGGGAGAGCGCTTCCACGCCCTCCCCGAACAGTTTCAATCGCACTTCGCCGCCTACGCCATGCGCGCCGGTAATGGCAGCAAGTTCCACCAAGCCCGGCTTCGCAGATGCGTTGGCCATGAAGATGCTTAGCCTTCGGCCTTATCTTCGCCAGCGTCTTCAGCAGGTGCCTCTTCGGAAGCAACTTCTTCCTTATTGGCTTCCTCTGCGGGCGCTTCTTCAGCGGCGGGCTCTTCGGCTGGCGCTTCTTCAGCAGGTGCTTCGGCTTCTGCCTTGGCTTCCTCTTCAGCAGCCTTCTTGGCTTCTTCTTCGGCTTCCTTGGCCGCTGCAGCCTTTTCAGCCTTCTCTTCAGCGCGCTCGGTCGCCTTCTCGCCCGGCTTGGCCTTGTTCGGGTTGTTGCGCGCTTCGCGCTCCATGATGCCGGCAGCATCGAGGAAACGCAGGACACGGTCGCTCGGCTGCGCACCGACACCGATCCAATAACGAGCGCGGTCTTCGTTGAGCTTTACGCGGTTCTCGTCATCCTTGGCGAGCAGCGGGTTGTAGGTGCCGATCTGCTCCAGATACTTACCGTCGCGCGGTGCACGGCTATCAGCCGCAACGATGCGATAATACGGACGCTTCTTTGCGCCGCCGCGCGAAAGACGAAGTGCAATTGCCATGAGTTAATACCTTTCGATTGAAACTTTCTGATTAAATTGAATTTCTGAGATTATTTCTTCGGTTTCGGCCCGCCAAGACCGGGAAGTCCCGGCGGCATTCCGCCCGGCCCACCCGGACCGCCGAGGCCCGGCAAGTTGCCTGCGCCGCCCGGGCCACCCAGCCCAGGCATCGCGCCACCTGCGCCGCCACCGCCAAACATCGAAGCAAGCCCTTTCAGCCCGCCCATCTTCTTGATCTGCTTCATGGCGCGGCTCATTTCCTGATGCATCTTCAACAGCTTATTCACCCGCTGAACATCAGTGCCGCTGCCTGCTGCCACGCGCTTTTTGCGTTTCGCATTCATCAAAGCCGGGTTCTTGCGTTCTTTCTCCGTCATGGAGCCGATGATCGCATCCATATGGAGCAGCACCTTGTCGTCCATATCGGCCGCGGCCATGGCCGCTTTCGCCTTCTTCATGCCCGGCATCATGCCGGCGAGCATTCCAAGGCCGCCCATATTCTGCATCTGTTTGAGCTGCATGCGCAGATCGTTGAGGTCGAACTTCCCCTTCTCGAAGTTCGCAGCGAGCTGTTCGGCTTCCTCTTCCTTGATGGTCGCTGCTGCTTTTTCGACAAGACTGACAACATCGCCCATGCCGAGAATGCGGTCGGCTACCGAACCGGGGCGGAAAGTCTCGATCGCATCGAGTTTTTCGCCCGTACCGGCAAACTTGATCGGTTTGCCGGTGACAGCACGCATGGAAAGCGCCGCCCCGCCGCGCGCATCGCCATCCATCCGGGTCAGAACCACACCGAAGTGCTGTTGGTTGTCGACTCACTGACTGGTCAGGATGCCGTCAACGTCG
>JBCBHD010000204.1:0-5658 GCA_038526115.1 Pseudomonadota bacterium
TCGGCCATCTGGATGAAAAAGGCCGGATCAAGATCACTGATCGCAAGAAAGACATGATCGTCAACGACAAGGGCGACAATGTCGCACCGCAAAAGATTGAAGGCATGCTGACGCTGCAGCCCGAGATCGCGCAGGCGATGGTGAGCGGCGACAAGCGCCCCTATGTTGTCGGCCTGATCGTACCGGACGCGGAATGGGCGCTAGAATGGGCGCGGGCGAATGACGAAAAGTTCGACATGAAGGCTCTCCAAGATCTGCCGGCTTTCAAAAAAGCGGTGAGAGCTGCCGTCGATCGAACGAACAAAGACCTGTCAGTGGTCGAGAAAGTCCGGAAATTCGAATTTTCAGACGAAGCCTTTACCATTGAGAACGAAGAAATGACGCCGAGCATGAAAATCCGGCGGCACAAGATCCGTGATCGGTATCACGATCTGATTGTGGGAATGTACGGTAGTTAGCTTCTGACTTCGGGCGATCTCACGCTCGGCAGATTGGAGGCAAAAAATGTCGGACAAATTGTTCGATGGTTTCTGGGACAAAGATTCTTGGATTGAACCTGAGTCACCTAAAGCAACTTCCGCTATCTTACTTCTTGCAGGAGTCCTTGGAGGAGCCTTGGCGCCAGCAGCAGCCTCATTTGCCGGCGTTGACACCAAGTATACTTTTGTAAGCGTTTTCCAAAACATCGGACTAGGATTTGCAGCGGCAGGTATAGGAACACTTGTCGTTGCGGACACGCGACGGAAGGATTGGTTGACGCTGTTTTTCTTCGCACTCCTCTGCGCCATTTCCTTTCCATCGGTGCTTCAAAAGGCGATGGCGGATCTATCGGTTGAGCGAGCGGAAGACATCGCTTTGGAAGCTGATACCAATGATGCAAGCGAACTTCAAAGTGTCGCGACGGAGCTAAAGACAACCAATCGTGAAAGCCTTCCGACCAAAACTGCTATGGGTTTGGAAGCCAGCCTCTTGAAAGGTGTGCGAGCGTCAGCAGAAACTGGGCGCGCAGGGGGAGAAGCAGATCAGCGGGCTGCAATTGATGCGCTTGCGTCGGTAAGTGAGGCAGCGGAACAAGCAGGCTTCAGTGAGGTAGCGCGAGTTGCTGATGAACAGGCAAGAACCGTTCAGAACGCACCGCTTGAAACGGGCGCAGATGTAGTGGGTGATTCTGAGCCGGATGCAGAATAGCGTTACGCCGCCTCAACATCCTCGACGAACTCGGGATAGAAACTCGGCGCACGTTCTGACCATCCGGGTGCGGTCGCGGCGGCTTCGCTCAGGCTTTGCAGCAGGATTTTGCGTTGTTCGGGGCGAATTTGTGGAAGCGCGGCTGCGGCGCAGAAAGCTGCCGGCAGATAGGGGCGCGCATCTGCACCCAACAGCCGCTCATAAAGAAAGCGAAAGGCAGAAAAGCTGTTCAGCCGCTCCTGTTCGAGATCGAAGGTCGCGAGCCGCACCAGCTTGCCAATAAAGCGCTCAACCTCGCCAATTGTGCCTTCCTCCGGCACCAGATCGCGAAGCGCTTTCAGATCCTGATAGGCGACATACTGACGACGGATCATCGTGTTTTCATGCTCAGTCCGTCCCCAGAACTTGAATGCATCGCAACGCGCTAGACCGATATCGAGGCTACGCTTGATATACCGCTGCTCGCATGGCGCGAAGCTCGCGAACTCGCGCATTTCGCTGATTGTCATGGTGGCAGTGCTGGCAAGTGTCACAATCGTCTCCCCGTTGAGAAGACGGTTGTCACCTAACTTGGTTAATACGTAGTAACCGCTAGCCAGCCTTTTTGCTCTGCGCGGTGAATAATCGGATCAATCCGCGATGACATCGCTCCAATCGGGATTGCGTTCAGCTTGCGCCTTGAAGAACGGGCAGAGCGGCACAATTCTGAAACCCTTTTCCCGCGCATCCGCGACAATGCGCTTTGCCAGGACTTTGCCATATCCGCGCCCGCGAAATTCTTCGGGAACGCCCGTATGGTCAACGATGACAAGCGCATCCGAGGCCCGCGAATAGGTGAGCTCGGCTTCTGTCTTATTGCCCTCCGGACGAAGGACATAGCGTCCTTTCTTGCCGTGGTTTTCATGCGTGATGTTGAAATTTTCGCTCATTGTCAGATCAGTCCGGCCAATGGGGAGCTTGGATCGGCGTATTTCCGACGGCCCATTCTTCCGGCAAGGTAGGCTTCACGCCCCCCTTCGACGGCCAATTTCATTGCCCGGGCCATGCGGATCGGATCTTTTGCCTCGGCAATGGCAGTATTCATCAGGATACCATCGCAACCGAGCTCCATACCCACAGCCGCGTCGGATGCCGTTCCCACGCCGGCGTCGACCAAGACTGGCACATTGGCCCCTTCCACGATCAACCGGATTGTTACTTGGTTCTGAATGCCCAACCCCGAACCGATTGGCGCGCCGAGCGGCATGATTGCGACTGCACCTGCATCTTCCAATTGCTTGGCAGCGATAGGGTCATCGACGCAATAAACCATCGGCAGAAAGCCTTCGTTCGCGAGCGTTTCCGTCGCTTTCAGTGTCTCGCGCATATCGGGATAAAGCGTCCGCGCCTCACCCAGCACTTCGAGTTTGACCAGATCCCAGCCGCCCGCCTCGCGTGCCAGTCGCAAAGTGCGAACGGCATCCTCGCCAGTAAAGCACCCGGCGGTGTTGGGAAGATATGTGACCTTCTTCGGGTCGATGAAATCAGTCAGCATCGGCGCTTTCGGGTCGCTTACATTAACCCGCCGAACAGCCACAGTAACGATTTCCGCTCCGCTGGCCTCGAGTGCGGCCGCGTTCTCTTCAAAATCCTTGTATTTGCCAGTCCCCACAATCAGCCTTGAAGAGAATGTGCGACCGGCAACCGACCATGTGTCCTGGGCCGTGCCTGCGGCGGCGGATTGATGGTCTCCCCCGCCGACAAAGTGGACTATCTCCAACGTGTCGTTCGTTGCCAACGCGGCCTGGTCCAAAGATGACCGGGGAACGATCTCGCCGTTACGCTCCACAGCCACCTTTTCAGGGGCCAGCTCAAGCTCGCGAACAAGGTCGGCAATTGATTGCGCGGCCGTGGTCCGCGATTCGCCATTCAAGGTGATCGTTTTTGTATCGCTCATGCCGTCTGAAATAGGCCGCGCACGCTGCGGTGCAACCGCAGTTTTGGCAATGGTCAATTCAGGGCGCGGATATTCAGCAAGTGGCCCAAAGACACCAGGCCAACTCCGACCAAGCTCAGCGCGAATTCCTGAGAGCCGTGAGGCACAGCCAAGGCGCTTCCCATGAAGGTCAGGCCCATCATCGCGACAACGAACGGTGCCCTTCGACGATGCTTGAGAGCTCCCCAACCAATCGCCACTGCGGCCACGATCAGGGCCAGTGCCAGTCCGACACGATGGATCTCGGGAGAAAGCAGAAAGTGTCCGCCGACACCTAGGCCCGAGACCACGATGACCGTCGCAACACAGTGCAGTGCGCACAGGCCCGCCATCCCGATGCCGAGATGATCAAGCCGACGCCGAATCGTGGAAGGGGTTGAGGGGTCCTGCATGCTGACCATCCACATATGTAACAATGTTACATTTCGCAAGGTTGATGGAGCGAGGATCGATCCGGTCTTGCGGCACGCGCATCGCGGATTGCGGCAATCGTGCTTGCAAGTCACGCGGATGCGGCACAGTTAGGCGCAGATATGGTGACAACCAGCCCCTCCACTTCCCATCGCGTTCTGCCTGGCACGAGCCAGCCACGTCCTCTGGCTCTGGCCAAGTGGCTCGAATTCGTTGCACTCATGATCGTCGTCATTGTTATGGTTGGAGGAATCACCCGCCTTACGGAAAGCGGATTGTCGATCACCCAGTGGCAGCCCGTAGCGGGCATCCTCCCACCTTTGTCCGAGGCAGCGTGGGAGGCAGAATTCGCCAAATACCGCGCGACGCCAGAGTACCAGTTCGAAGCGGGCTTGAGCGGAATGACGCTTTCTGAGTTCAAGTTCATCTATTTCTGGGAGTGGTTTCACCGCTTCCTCGGACGCCTGATCGGTCTGGCATACGGTTTGCCGCTGCTGTGGTTCTGGGTGAAAGGGGCAATCCCGTCGGGCTATAAGCCGCGATTGATCGCATTGCTCGGCCTTGGCGCTTTGCAAGGCACGTTCGGCTGGTTGATGGTTCGCAGCGGGCTGTCTGGCCAGATGACCGATGTTAGTCATTTCTGGCTTTCGGTTCATCTGCTCACCGCGCTGTTTACTCTAGGGGGCTTGATCTGGACGGCGCTCGATCTTCGTCGACTTGAGCGTGATCCTGCATCCAGCGCGGCGCCGCTTACTCTTGCATCAGCCTTGGTTGCGATCGTACTGTTCATTCAGTTGCTTCTCGGCGCTTGGGTTGCAGGGTTGAACGCAGGCCATGCGGCTTATGATTGGCCTTTGATGAATGGCCGCTTTTTCCCAGAGATTGATTGGTCAGGCGGATTCTGGTGGACGATCACGCATGATCCATTCATTCTTCATTTCCTGCATCGCTGGTGGGCGTGGGTGGCGGTGGCTGCGCTCGTCTGGATCGCTAGGCGCGTTCGCAAATCCGATCGTCTCGCCTCAGTTGCAGTACACAGCGCATTCGGGGTCATGGTTCTCCTGGGCATCGCGACCGTGCTCAGTGGCGTTTCTCTTTGGGTGGCCGTAGCCCACCAATTGACCGGCGCTTTGCTGGTCGCCAGCGTCGCTTGGGCCATGCATGCTGATGGAACTTCCCGCCAGGTGGAGCGCTTGGCCTAAGTATCTCTGCGTAGTTTCGGTAGAACATCGATGACCAACACTGTTGCAGCCCTTGCCTGGTGCCCATTTCCCGATCGGGATAGTGCGCGACTTGCCGCCGAGGCATTGCTGGATGAGCAACTGATCGGTTGCGCTAATATTATCGGAGAGGTTGAGTCAGTCTTCAGCTGGTCTGGTGAGCGTGGGTCTAGCGTAGAGGTCGCGGTGCTCTTCAAAACCAATTCCGAATTGTTGGAAGCCATGATCGCGCGTTTGGGTCAGCTACATCCTTATGATACACCCGCGATTACCGGATGGCATTGTGATGCTGCTCACGCCGCGACAAAGCAATGGCTTGGGAACATCGGGGTAGGGACTTTAGAGTGATGGGGGGCATTTCACGCCGACACGTGTTGGGCGGAGCCATGGTTGGTGTGGCAACCGGGGCAGCTGTCCAATCGGCTGTACTTCGGGCTGCTGCACCAGTGTCGGTTCCTGATACTCCAATGCGTCTGGTCCGCCGGCTCGAGCGCGGGCTACGCGGAGATGCTTTTTTGACAGTCGAACGGACTTGGCTCGTCACGTTCGGCCGTCAAGGCTCAGGGATCACCGTCACCGGCAAACAAGTTTCCGCCACAGTAGAGGCGCCCGAAAGTCTCGCACCGCTTGCGAAAATGGAACAATCGCGATCAACGACAGGAATGTTTCCTATTCTTCTGACTGCGAATGGATCCATCGCCGCCACGGGTCCCGACATTTCTGCTACGGATCTGGTCGAAGCAGTGCGATACGCTGAAAGAGAAATCGCGAACCGTCAGATTTCCCCCGCCGATCAGAAAGCGCAGCTTCAGCACTTGGCGCAGTTGCAGCGAGCTGCTGGCTCCTTTTTGGAAAACTTGCCGC
>JBCBHD010000205.1:0-5584 GCA_038526115.1 Pseudomonadota bacterium
CTTTCTTCTGAGCGGTCTCGATCGCCTTGGAAAGCCATTTGGAACCGATCGCCTCACCGTCTTCGAGGTTCGAGTTCATCATTTTGGAGAACAAAGTGTCCGGGCCAAAGATGCGCAGCAGATCGTCCTCAAGGCAGAGGTAGAACCGCGATAGGCCGGGGTCACCCTGCCGGCCTGAGCGACCACGCAATTGGTTATCGATACGGCGGCTTTCGTGGCGTTCTGTGCCAAGAACGAACAAGCCGCCTGCTTCCAGAACCTTGGCCTTTTCCTCGGCAACTTCCTGTTTCAGCTTTTCAATGGCCGCGTCCTTTGCCGGACCCTCTTCCATCTCGCCCAGCTCATCACCGATGCGGAATTCCAGGTTACCGCCAAGCTGAATATCGGTGCCGCGACCTGCCATGTTGGTGGCAATGGTGACCGCACCCAGGCGGCCCGCCTGCGCCACGATATGCGCTTCACGTTCGTGCTGGCGCGCGTTCAAAATCTCGTGCTTCACGCCTTCCTTGTCGAGGAACTGGCTCAGGAGTTCGGATTTCTCGATGGAGACCGTACCGACCAGGATCGGTTGGCCAACATCATACTTTTCCTTGATCGCCTTTGCGATGGCCTGGAACTTGTCCATCGTGTTCTTGTAGAATTCGTCTTCCTCATCGATCCGCTGGACCGGGAGGTTGGTCGGGATCTCGACCACGTTGACCTTGTAAACGTCCCAGAACTCCGCGGCCTCGGTTGCTGCGGTGCCGGTCATCCCGGCGAGCTTCGGATACATGCGGAAATAATTCTGGAAAGTGATCGAAGCCATCGTCTGGTTCTCTGGCTCGATCTTGACGCCTTCCTTGGCTTCCACCGCCTGATGCAAACCGTTTGACCAGCGACGGCCATCCATCATCCGTCCCGTGAATTCATCGATGATCACAACCTTGTCGTCTTTGACAATGTAGTGATCATCACGCCGGAACATGTGCACGGCTTTCAAGGCTTGATCCAGGTGATGGACGACTTGCGTGTTCTCGACGTCGTAAAGGTTCTCTGTTTCGAGCAGGCCTTTCTCGATCAGCAAAGCTTCAACCTGATCCAACCCATCTTCATTGAGCTGGATGTTCTTGGTCTTCTCGTCCTTCTCGTACCACTCCTCAGGGATTTCCTTCGCGACCTCATCGAGCTTTACATAGAGATCCGACTTGTCCTCAGTCGGACCGGAGATGATAAGCGGAGTCCGGGCTTCATCGATCAGGATCGAGTCAACTTCATCGACAATCGCAAAGTTGAATGGGCGCTGCGCCATCTGACTGCGCTCGTGCTTCATATTGTCGCGCAGATAGTCGAAACCGAATTCGTTGTTAGTGCCGTAGGTAATGTCGGCGTTGTAAGCATCCTTCTTTGAATACTCATCCATGTTCGGAATGATCACGCCCACGGTCAGGCCGAGATAATTATAAAGCTGTCCCATCCACTCGGCATCACGCGTGGCGAGGTAGTCGTTCACGGTGACGACGTGGACGCCTTTGCCTTCAATCGCATTGAGATAAACCGCAAGCGTCGCCATCAGGGTCTTACCCTCACCGGTGCGCATTTCGGCGATTTCACCGCGATGCAGCACGATACCGCCGATCATCTGCACGTCGAAATGGCGCATGCCGAACACGCGCACGGATGCTTCACGGACTGTGGCGAAGGCCTCTGGCAGAATATCTTCTAGCGAGCTGCCGCTATCGAGCAGACCCCGGAATTTGTCCGTTTGAGCTTTCAGCTCATCATCGGACAACGCCTGCAATTGCGCTTCGAGAGCGTTGATTTCATTGACGGTTTTGCCGAGGGATTTGACATAACGGTCATTCGATGAACCGAATACGGATTTCACGAGTGCATTAAACATGCGTTTAGTCCTGAATTGGAGAGGGCCTGACAACGGCCAGGTTTGTAATAGGGTTCGCGCTGCCAGTGCTGCGCGTTACGAAAGGAAATCTTTCAGGCGCGCTATTCGTATGCGCGCTCGATACCCATCGCGACAGGAACGCGTAGCGATTGCGACGTCCGCACACGCTTTGGCGTCTTAACGGTCCGGCAGCGCACCACGCGCTTCTTCGCCGCTTCACGCACTTCTGCGGGAGTCCCGGCCTTGGCCTCTTTAGCCTCCGCCGAAACGCCAATATCGCAAGCAATCGCGCTCATTGAAGACGCGTGTGCCGGGCCGCTGAGTGCAGCGAGGCCCGAAAGCAGGGCCAGCAAGGCGAACAATTGGCGCGTCATTGCTGCCTCAAATAGTCTCTTCTAGCCATTTCGTCCACTCAGATAGGTGAGCGATCTGTGTGTTTTGCATGTCGATCTAATAACAGAAACTGCTTCAAGATCGGTTACTCGGCTGCGTCTTCGACCATAATGTCAAATGATACAGTCACCTGCTTGGAAATCGGCACACCATTCTCATCACGATATGGAGTTCGATTGCTTCGGCTAGTGGGACATGGCTCCCTTTCGAAGCTGCGCCGCATACTTTCAGAAAGCGCTCCGGATTTCTCGATCACTTCGCAGTCGACAGTTTCGCCTTTCTCATTGAGAGTAAAACGCACCTGAATGCGCGCAGTCCCCGGAAATTCCGGTTCGCGTTTGCGCCACGTAAACTGTTCCTGGAATTCACCCGCAATCGCTTCACCCTTAGCATTCCGGGCTGGATCGAACTCGCTTCGCTCCATCGCAACTTCGCACGTTTTCGCATCGAGCGCGGCAAAACCGGAGCTCGTAATAATGGTGCAATCTATGGGGCTACCCTCTGGCGAAACCCTAATAAGGTACTCGACGGTTCCTTCTTCTCCGGCGGCCCATAAAGCAGTCGGATAATCTGCCTGCTTTGGCGTTATCGCAAAATAGTTCTGCGGCATCGCTGGCTGTGACGCATCGCGTGGAGGCGGCGCCGGTGGCCGATACCCTGTGGGCGCAGGAGGCGGAATAATCAGCGCAGGCGGTGCTGGAGGCGGAATAGTGGGCTGGGTCTGCACGGGCGCTGTTTCAGCCGCTGCTTCGGCAGCTTCTTCAGCTGCGTCGGCGGCACTTTCTTGCGCTATTGCTGTCGTCGTTGCGAGAAGCCCAATAGCCGGGACCAGCAGAACTTTGTTTGTCATGTTGTGACGTTAGTCGACCCTACCTGAATGCAAAAGAACCAACTGGATAATTGCCGCGAATTGTTTTGCGCATTAGGGCGAGCGCCACGATGGATATCGAAAAATCTCCTCTCGCCCAGCCCTTCCCTGACATGCCACCAATCGCAGGGGTCACGCTGCGGGTTGCCCGAGCTCGCTATAAGGATTGGGACCGCGCCGATCTGACTTTGGTGCAGTTTGATCCGGAAACGGTTGTTGCCGGGGTCTTCACTCGCAGCGCCTGCGCTTCAAGCGAAGTTGAAATGGGCCGGGAACAGGTACAGGCCGGGAGCGCCCGCGCTTTGGTCGTCAATGCGGGGAATTCCAACGCCTTTACCGGTTATCGCGGGCGTGAAGCTGTTGAGGAAATTTGCTCTCAAGTCGGCGATGCGATGAATTGCGCTCCAGAGACGGTACTGGTCTCGTCAACAGGAGTAATCGGCGTTCCGCTCCCCAAGGACAAGGCGCGTGAAGGGGTTGCAGCCGCCCTCGCCGTAGAACCTTGCGGATGGGAGGACGCCGCACGCGCAATCACTACGACAGACACATTCACAAAAGGGGCCTGCTCCTCTGCAATGATCGGCGATCAGCGAGTGGAGCTTGTGGGTATCATCAAGGGCTCCGGCATGATCGCGCCGGATATGGCAACGATGCTGGGCTACATCTTCACCGATGCAGACATTGCTCCAGCGTTTCTGCAAGAGCTCCTGAACCGCGCCAACGCCGCAACTTTCAGCTGCATAACTGTCGATGGGGACACCTCGACGAGTGACACGGTGCTTGCGATCGCCACTGGCAAGGCAGGGCATGCCCGAATTGCAGATTGGGATAGTCCTGGCGCTGATGCCTTTGCCGCCGCGCTAACCGATGTGTGCCGCCAACTTGCTCAGCTTGTTGTTCGCGACGGCGAAGGAGCGACGAAGTTCATAAGCGTGCGCGTTTCGGGTGCTGCCGACAACGATAGCGCCCGCCGGATTGGACTTGCGATCGCCAATTCGCCGCTCGTCAAAACGGCCATCGCCGGAGAAGACGCCAATTGGGGACGCGTCGTGATGGCCGTCGGCAAAGCAGGCGAACCGGCAGACCGAGACAGGCTTTCCATAGCCTTCGGAGGTATTTGGGCTGCTCGCGATGGATTGCCGGTTGAAGACTACGATGAAGGCCCGGTGGCAGAGCATCTTCAAGGGCAGGAGATCGATCTGGCGGTCGAGCTAGGGATCGGCGAAGGTCAGGCGACAGTTTGGACCTGCGATCTGACGCACGGATACATTTCCATCAATGCGGATTACAGGAGCTGATATGAGCGCTCTTGATGATGAGATCCGTGACCTCCTGCGTTTCGCCGCAGAACGGTCCATGCTTCCGCGGTTTCGCGCGCTTGCCGATGACGAAATCGAAATGAAGGGCGAAGATGATCCAGTCACAGTGGTCGATCGCGAGATCGAAGGATTTCTGACGGAGGCCCTTACCAAATTGGCGCCGGGCGTTGCGGTGGTTGGCGAAGAAGCCGTGGCGGAAGATGAATCCGTCCTCGATCATCTTTCGGAACAGTGCTGGATTATCGATCCGCTTGATGGAACAGCCAACTTCACCGAAGGCAAAGAGCCATTTGGTATTATCGTAGCGCTTGCTGACGCTGGGAAAGCGGTTGCTGGCTGGCTCTATGATCCCAACAAGGACCGTCTGTGTCATGCCAGATTAGGCGAAGGTGCGTTCGTGAATGGCGAACGCATCAAGGCCCGTACCACGGGTAGCCAACCTCCGGTTGCCGCCATAAGCCGCATATTCCTCACAGAAGAACAACGAGCGCAAGTCGATGCGAAACTCGCTCCGCATTATTCGCTGGTCGACATTCCCCGCTGCGCTGCCGAGCAATATCCTCGGTTGGCCTTAGGAGAAAACGACGTCTCCAGCTTTAAGCGAACTCTCGCATGGGATCACGCAGCCGGTATTCTCTGGCTCAACGAAGCTGGGGGAAAAGCCGCTCGTCTGGACGGCAGCGAATATCGTGTGGACGAGCACGGCAAACCTGGCCTTGTCGGCGCATCAAGCCCTGCGATCTGGGATGAATTCGTGAAGCGGGCGCTGTCCTAGCTTCAAAGCAGCACAGCGCCCAATCTTATTGGTCGGACTTAAAGCTCGCCTTCAAGCCATTCTTTAAGTTGGCCTTTTGGTGCCGCACCAACTTTGCGAGCGATCGCTTCACCATTCTTGAACAACACCATAAGCGGGATCGATTGTACGCCCATATCAGCGGGGACGCCGGTGTTTTCCATAATGTCCATCTTTGCGATAGTTACTTGTTCTCCGAGCTCATCGCTGATCTCTTCAAGCGCCGGTGCGATCATCTTGCATGGGCCACACCAATCGGCCCAGAAGTCCACAAGCACAGGCTTTTCACTGTCCAGCACATCGGCCTGGAAGCTTTCATCGGTAACATTGAC
>JBCBHD010000206.1:0-5583 GCA_038526115.1 Pseudomonadota bacterium
GATGATGACCGAGCTCGAATCCAGCCGACACGAGCTTGCACTGTTGACCGAGAACACAACGGACGCGCTTCTGTGTTTCGATTTGCAGGGTGTGTGCACATATGCATCGCCTGCAGTCGCAACAGTTTTAGCCGAGCCGATTGAGAGGGTTCTCGGTCAGAAGCCTTCTGACCGGATGCACGAGGATGCCCGTGAGAGGATCTTGCTCGCGCAGCAACGCCTGGTGTCAGGGGAATCGGATCAGGAGCGGTTCACCTATCGGCGCTTTCACGATAGCCCGGAGGGCACGCCGGTGTTTCTCGAAGCCGAATGCGCCGTGGCTTACAATCCAGCAACAGGCGAACGCGAAGGCATCGTTGTTTCAGCGCGCGATGTGACGGAGCGGGTGGAACTGGAACTCTTGCTAACCCGGGCACGCCGACACGCAGAAAACGCAGCCCGCGCAAAATCCGAATTTCTCGCCAATATGAGCCACGAGATCCGCACACCAATGAACGGTGTCCTCGGATTTGCGGAACTGATGTTGCAAGGCGAACTGGAACCGGAACAGCGCCGCCATACCTCAATGATCGTCGAATCCGGACGATCGATGATGCTGTTGCTGAATGATATTCTTGATCTATCAAAGATCGAGGCGGGCCAGATTTCGATTGATCAGACCGCCGTCGATCTGGATGCAACTATCCGCGAATGCCTGGCGCTTCATCGCCCTACTGCAGAGAAAAAGGGCCTGTCGCTCAATGTAGTGCGCGAGTTTGACGACGATGCCGACCGCGGCAAGCCACCGCCCTGGGTCGTGACTGATGGTCTGCGTTTGCGGCAGATCGTTCTCAACCTCGTTGGCAACGCAGTGAAGTTTACCGAAGCCGGACACATCAATATCAGCTACTCTGTCGAAGAGAGCCAGTTCTGTATCAATGTTTCGGACACGGGAATCGGTATCAGCCGATCCCGTCTGGAGCTGATCTTCAAACCGTTCACGCAAGGCGAAAGTGACACGGCGAGGCGGTTCGGCGGAACAGGCCTTGGCCTCACGATCAGCCGCCAACTGGCAGAGTTGCTGGGCGGATTTGTCGTTGTTGAAAGCGAGCCTGGGGTCGGTTCATGTTTCACCCTCACGCTTCCGGCGACCAAGGCAGAACCGGAAAATCCGCCAGCCAGGCTTGGTGACACATCATCTGATAATCTCGAAGCGAGAGTCTTGCCGCAATCTGCCAAGATCCTTTTGGCGGAAGACAATGACGTTAATCGTGAACTTGTGGTCGAGATGCTGGAACGGTGCGGACAGAGTGTCGCAATCGCTCATGACGGCAATGAAGCCATATCACTCGTGATCGACAGCTTCGTGCGTGACAAGCCATTTGACCTCATTCTGATGGATATTCAGATGCCTGGCTGCGATGGCTATGCCGCAACGCGGGCCATTCGGGCTGAAGGAATTCGTGCAGACACGCTGCCGATCATCGCTTTGACAGCCAACGCCTTCCCGGAAGACATCGCATCAGCCCGCGATGCAGGGATGCAGGCCCATCTTGCAAAGCCGCTCGAATTCAAAGCATTGGCCAGTGTTCTCCAGCGCTGGTTGCCGACCCGCATCGTCGATGAAGATGGAAGCGATGATGATGACCGCGCGCATCGTCCGACCACAATCGGAGGCGAGAGCAAACTGGTCAGATCACCGGCATTGATCAGCAAATGGCATGAACGGCGGCGCGAAGCGATCAAAGCCGTTCGTGAAGCGCTCGAAAGCGGAATTCTGGGAGCCGACGAGAAGTGCTCGCCGAAGCGCGAGGAATTGGCGCAGCTTGTTCACAAGATCGCCGGAACGGCAGGCATGTTCGGAGAAGCCGAGCTTGGCGATCGGGCGGCGGCATTAGAACGCGCATTGCGTCGCGGGCAAAGCCTGGATGTGCAGGCAGCGCTCGCGCACGAATTGCTCGAACTTGCCGACGACCAAGGCGAGGCTTTGCAAGCGATTTAGGCTCGATCGGGAAGAGAGCTTCTTCGCCCCAACATTCTCATTGCAACACAAAAAAAGCGGCGAGACCCAAGGGTCCCGCCGCTCTTTGTCCGATAGGATCAGGTGGTTCGCTTAGAACTCGTAGCGCGCACCGATCTGGATCCGCCAAGCCGAAGCATTGATAGAGATGTTATTGTCATCATCGGGGTTGAAGCCGGTGATAATGTAACGGCCCTGATCATCAACGCCGCCATCAGCCACGTCGACGAGGCCGTTGAAGCCACCACGCGAACGCAGAATGTTCGCACCGCTATCAAGCAGGTTCAGGAAGTTGGCGAAGTCGGCGAAGACTTCGATGCGGTCTTCGGTGATGCCGGTGAGGCTGCCGAGGAACGGAATTTCCTGAGCGATACGCAGGTCGAGATCGACGTGCCAATCGTTGCGGCAGGTGTTGCGCGCAATCGAGGCGCCCGATGTGAACCCACAACCCGAAGCGGCAACATAGTCAACAACCTGCTGCACAGCCGCCGGGTCAGACAGTGGCGATACGTTTGGATCGCTTACGCCGGTCGGGACATACAACAGAGCGTTGTCGTTACCCGAAGCGCTATCAGCGAAGACGCCGCCGCCATCGAATGTCAGGCTGTACGGACGGCCTTCACGAGCACGGAAGAAGATACCGAGGCTGGTGTCGTAGCCATCGATGAACTCTTCGGTGAACGAGAAGGTGGCCGTGAAGTTGTGACGGGTTTCGGTAGTCGCCGTTGAAACGGCAGGGTCCTGACGATCGAACGCGGCAGTAGCATCGAACGACGAAGTCGCTGTCGAAGACTGGTTGTTACGTGCGTTGTTCGAATCGGTGTAGGCGTAACCCAGATTGACCCGCGTGCTGCCGCCTTCAGTCAGAAGACCGCCGTCAAAATTCTTCGACAGAATGACGGAGAAGCTGTGGCTGTCCGAGCTGCGACCGTTGGTCAGCTGGATGTTATCGTCCCGGCGGGTGCCGAAGCAATCAGCCGTCAGACCGGTGTAAACCGGTGGAGTGCCACCATTGTCCTGCAAGACAGCGTTACAACCGTCCTGAGTGGCATCAACTGCGGCATAGATTGGACGACCGTCAACGGTGAAACCGCCATTGGTGCGAATGTCCGGTGCCTGCGACAGATCCACGAAGTTCAGCGCATTGTTGAACCGCGAATAGATGTAGTCGAGGTTCAAACGCCAGTTGCTGAAGAAGCCGGTTTCGGTGCCAAAATCGGTCGAGAAGCCGAGGTTTGCACGCACCACGGTTGGTACGTTGAAATCCGGATCGGTCGACTGAACGTCAGCACCGCCCTGTTCCGCTGTCGCCACACCTGCGGCAATCGCGCAACCCGGAATGCCGGTGAAGTTGCCGCCAGTCACGACGTCAATCTGGCCGGTGTCCGGATCGATTGGCAGTTCGCTGGCATCGCAATCGAAGGTGTCGCCATTCGCGCTCGAGAAGCCGTTGTTCGAAAACGCGTTGGAGTAGTACACCACCGGGTCACCGCCGGAGAAGATGCCGACACCGCCGGTCAGACGGCTGTTCGAGAAGAAGCCATCATTGTCGAACTCGTAGGCTGCCGAAATACGCGGGAGCAGAACGGGGTCGAGACGGCCAAACGAGTTGGCATTGGTGAAGCCATAACGTTCGAGGAACAGCGGGTTGGCTTGCGGCGCGTCGCCATCATACAGCTGAACACGGAGACCTGCGTTGACCGAAAGCTGGTCAGTCGCCTGCCATTCGTCCTGAGCGTAGAACGAGTAGATGGTACGGCTGAACAGTGCCGCTGCATTATTGATGTCGCCGCCCTGCGCAGAAGCGATGGTTGCGCCACCAAGCGCGCCGCCATTCACCAGATCATCGACATCGCCGAAGACGCTGGAGAAAAAGCCGTTAGCCACCAGGCCCTCTTCGAAATCATCAAGGCCATCGAAGAAGATCGTTCCCGTCGCGTTGATCGCAAACAGGTTGAACACTTCAAGGTCGTTGATCTCAGCGCCAAACTTCAGGAAGTGACCATTGCCGGCATCCACATTCATCTGGAAGCGGGCCTGATCGATCTTCGTATCGAGCTGGTTGGCCGAACGGAAGATGCCCGGACCGGTTGAAAGAAGACCGTTCTCGGTCGAGGTGCCATCCGGCGTTACGCCGACAGCGAGACGGACGGTGGGATTGTCTGACTGTGCTTCGCCGAAGCCAACCGGACCCTGAACGTCACCGACTTCGGCGCGGCTTACACGCAGTTCGGTCGAGATCGTGTCGCTCCATTCGGAGTAGAGACGAACAGAGTAGTAATCCGAAATCGTACCTTCATCTTCAAACGAATTGAAGCCAGTCAGATTCTGACCGCCGAAGTCGGATTCGATGTTTGTCTCTTCGAGACGCTGATAAGTAGCCTCGAGGCGGTGATCGTCAGTGATCTGAGCATCGAGACGACCGAAGTAGCGCACGGCGCTTTCAGCCAACTGGCTCGGGTAGCCACCAATATCCTGGCCGTAAACGCGATTGGCGATCTCGGCGAAGCGATCGAACTGGGCTTGCGAAACAAACTCAGCTTCGTTGGTGAAGCCTGATCCGGCCGGGCCGAAGTTGTTGCCGTCACCCAAGTCGGTTTCTTCGTATCCGAGCGAGAAGAACAGGCGATCCGGAATGATCGGACCTGAAAGGGTAGCACCCCAGCGGGTTTCCGAACCGGCGTTAAGGTTACGTCCGTCAATATTGTCGGCGAAGAGACCTTCGTCGAAATAGGTGATGAAGGCGGAGCCGCTGAAGCGGTTGCTACCGGCCTTGGTCACGACGTTGACGAGACATCCGGTGAATTCGGAGTACTCCACGTCGAACGGTGCGAACTCAACAGATACCTGATCGACCACATCGAATGGCAGCGGGAGCGAGTTCCGTGCGGCGAACGGAGTACCGTTCAGACCGAAAACGTCTGCCTGGACAATGCCATCAACGGTGAAGGTGTTCGAGCGGTCGTTGCCGCCAAGGCAGGAAATACGATCAACGTCGTTGTTGCCTTCAAGGCTGACACGTGGGTCGATACGGATAATGTCGCGAACGTCGCGAGTGATCGACGGGAACGCTTCGAGCGTTTCAGTGCCGAATGCCGTGCCCGGGCCAACAGCAACCTGAGTGACCTGTGCACGGGCGCCGGTCACGACGATGACACTGTCTGTGCCGCCTGCAGCGGTCGCAGTCAGCGCGAAGTCGAAGCCAGTGTTACCGGAAATGTTGGTGAAGACGTTCTCAACTGTCTGACCTTCGAAGCCAGAAGCCGTCACGGTAACGGTGTAGGGGCCGCCCGGCTGCAAGGACTGGATGCGGAAATCACCGTTGCCGCCTGTTGTCGTCGTGCGCTCAGCGCCGGTGCGCGTGTCGGTTACGGAGACCATCGCGCCGGGAAGCGCGTTGCCATCGGCATCGGTAACCTGGCCTTCGACACCAGAGGTAATCTGCTGCGCGGCTGCGGGTGTTGCTATGGTTGCGGCGGCAGAGAGGCTGACGACACTCGCTGCCAGAAGATACTTAAGTTTCATTGATAGGCCCCTGATCACTGAGGAATGGCTTGAACGCACCTAGGGGAGGCGCGTTCAAG
>JBCBHD010000207.1:0-5578 GCA_038526115.1 Pseudomonadota bacterium
CAGTGGGCCGCGCCGCGCTATCCATGCTGCTGTTTGAGGATATCATGATCGTCCCGATCATTTTTATTCTCGGCGCTCTCGCACCAAACGCTCAGGCCGAGGGCTGGACAGGTCTCACAGACACACTGCTGTATGGCGGTCTGGTGGTTGTTGCGCTGTTGATCTTCGGACGAGTCGCCCTGCCCCGACTGTTTTCGCAAGCGGCGCGGACGAAAAGCCCTGAACTTTTCCTCGCGGCTTCCATGCTGGTTGTTATCGGGGCAAGTCTCGCCACCGCAGCGACAGGGCTGTCACCCATAGTGGGGGCGCTAATTGCCGGCCTGTTGATTGCCGAAACCGAATATCATGGAGAAGTCGAAAGCATCATGGAGCCATTCAAGGGTCTGGCCCTTGGTGTATTTCTGATCACTATCGGCATGAGCATCGACCTGATGACGATCTGGGCAAATCTCGGCCAGATTACACTGGCCGTTGTTGGAGTCCTCGTCTTCAAAGCGATTGTGACCGGCACACTGCTCCGCTTGATGGGCGCTCGGAGAAGCACAGCAGCAGAGACCGGTGTGCTGATGGCCAGCCCCAGCGAGACAACCTTGATCGTGCTGGCAGCAGCCACCAGCGCACTCGTAGTTGACCTGGAGACCGCGCAGTTCTGGCAAATCGTGACAGCCATCGGCCTTACAGTGACCCCGCTGCTCGCCAAGCTCGGAAGAGTCATAGCTCGGCGCATCGAAGACACGCCTGAATTGCCAGACGAAGACGAAGATGAGGTCCGGACAATCATCATCGGTGGTGGACGCGTCGGACGCCTGATTGCGGACATGCTTAAGGCGCATAATCAGCCTTACGTAATGCTCGATTCGGATCCCGACCTGATCATTTCGGCCAAGCGCGACGGTTATCGCGCCACTTTCGGTGATGCTGCGCGGGGCGATGCCCTCTCACGCCTTGGGATTGAACAAGCTCCCGCCGTGGTCCTGACAATGGATGAACCCGTTCTGGCGCAAAGACTGGTCACACGTCTGCGCTCCAACTATCCCAACTTGCTTATCGTAGCCCGCGCCCGCGACACCGATCACGCGGCAGCATTGTATCGCTCAGGCGCGAGCCATGCCGTGCCCGAAAATCTCGAAAGCTCGTTGCAATTGTCTGAAGCAGTCTTGGTCGACATTGGGGTGGCAATGGGACCTGTGATTGCGTCTATCCATGAGAAACGGGACGAGTATCGCGAACGTCTTGAACGCGATGGCGGGCTTACCGCTAAACCCAAACTGCGAACCTCCAGCGTCGACACATAAGCGTCAGAAAGCGTCGGACAGCCTCAGCCTGCCAACACGGCTTTTACCGCATCAAGGGCCGCTTCGGCCTTGTCAGCATCCGGCCCCCCGCCCTGCGCCATGTCGGGCCTGCCGCCACCGCCCTTGCCACCGAGGGCCTCAACACCAGCGCGAACCAGATCGACTGCACTAATCGTGCCGGACAAATCCTCCGTCACAGCGGCAGCAATTGCTGCCTTACCGTCATTGATCGCGATGATCGACGCCACACCTGAACCAAGCCGCTGCTTGGCTTCATCAAGCAGCGGGCGCAATTCTTTGGGGTTCAGTCCTTCCAGAACTTGCCCGGAGAACGTTACGCCGCCGATATCCTCATCGGTATTGCTTGGCCCGGACGCAGAGCCGCCACCGCCCAAGGCGAGTGCCTTCTGGGCTTCAGCCAGTTCCTTTTCGAGCCGCTTTCGCTCTTCGAGAAGAGCCGCTATTCGCGCAGGCACCTCTTCCGGAGTAGCCCGGATTGCGCCGGCTGCAGCCTTCAGCGCTTCTTCTCTATCGACAAGCCATTGTCTTGCGGCTTCGCCAGTAAGCGCTTCGATCCGCCTTACACCCGATGAAACCGCACTTTCCGAAACAATCCTGAAAAGGCCGATATCTCCTGTTGCTTCTACATGCGTGCCGCCACACAGTTCGACCGAATAGTTTCGCCCGCTCTCGCCAGCCCGCCCCATAGAAAGCACGCGAACTTCGTCGCCATATTTTTCGCCAAATAACGCCAAAGCGCCCGCTTCAACCGCATCATCAGGACTCATAAGCCTAGTACCAACAGGCTCATTCGCACGGATCTCGGCGTTCACTTCAGCTTCGATCGCAGCGATGTCATCAAGGGATAACGGCTTAGGTTGAGAGAAGTCGAAACGCAGACGATCCTCGGCAACCAATGATCCCTTTTGCGTCACATGACCGCCTAGACGGTTGCGCAATGCAGCGTGCACCAAGTGCGTGGCGGAATGGTTCGCCCGGATTTGCGTGCGGCGTTCGGCATCAACATCAAGCTGAACGTTGTCGCCGACTGAGATCTTTCCTTCCGCTATCTTCGCATGATGCGCGTGCAATCTTCCCAGCGGCTTGGACGTATCGCTTACATGCGCGGACAGACCGGCAGGCGTGCTTATTGATCCCGTATCTCCGGTTTGGCCGCCACTTTCACCATAAAACGGCGTCTGATTGGTAAGAACCACCACTTCATCACCGCTAGCAGCCTCATTTACCTCGACGCCGCCCTTAACGATGGCAACGACAGTCCCCTCGCCAGAAGTCGCAGCATAGCCTGTGAATTCGCTCGCTCCTTCGCGTTCGGCGATATCGAACCAAACTTCGCCAGATGCCGCCTCGCCTGAGCCTTTCCATGCGGCCCGGGCAGCCTCTTTTTGGCGGGTCATTGCAGCGTCGAACCCTCCACGATCCACGCCAATTCCGCGTGCGCGCAAGGCATCTTCCGTCAGGTCATAGGGAAAGCCGTAAGTGTCGTAGAGCTTGAAGGCAGTCTCTCCATCAAGCTCGCCACCTTCTGAGATCTCGATTACGGCCTCATCAAGCAGCTTCAATCCCTTGTCGAGCGTGCGGCGGAATTGGGTCTCCTCGCGCAACAGTACTTCTTCGATCAGCGACTGACCGCGTACGAGTTCCGGATAAGCCTGACCCATTTCCGTGACAAGGCTTGGCACAAGCCGGTGCATCAAAGGCTCTTTCGCACCTAGTAAGTGTGCATGGCGCATTGCGCGGCGCATGATCCGCCGCAAGACGTAGCCGCGCCCTTCGTTTGACGGCAAGACGCCATCAGCCATCAGGAAGCTGATCGAACGCAAGTGATCTGCCACAACCCGGTGGCTTGCACTGTTGTCTCCAGTGGCTTCGACCCCAGTCAGGTGTTCCGAGGCCGCGATTAGCGTCTTGAATGTATCGGTGTCGTAATTGTCGTGAACGCCCTGCAACACTGCAGCAATGCGTTCGAGTCCCATGCCAGTGTCGATTGACGGCTTTGGCAGGTCGCGACGTTCACCGTCAGCACCTTGATCGAACTGCATGAAAACCAGATTCCAGATTTCAACAAATCTATCGCCATCTTCATCCGGGCTCCCCGGAGGGCCACCGAAAATGTGCTCGCCATGATCGTAGAAAATTTCAGAACACGGGCCACACGGGCCGGTTTCACCCATCGACCAGAAATTATCATTCGTCGCGATGCGAATTATCCGATCTTCAGGCAATCCTGATATTTTGCGCCATAAGTCGAAAGCTTCATCATCCGTGTGATACACTGTGGCAGTGAGTTTCTCGGCGGGAAGCCCCCATTCGCGGGTCAGCAGCGTCCAGGCATGGTGTATTGCTTCTTCTTTGAAGTAATCTCCAAACGAGAAGTTTCCCAGCATCTCGAAAAAGGTATGATGCCGCGCAGTGTAGCCGACATTGTCGAGATCGTTGTGCTTGCCCCCTGCCCGTACGCATTTCTGCGACGATGTAGCGCGATGTGCAGGTGGTGTTTCAAGCCCGGTGAACGCATTCTTGAACGGCACCATACCTGCGTTCACAAACATAAGCGTCGGATCATTGTAGGGAACCAGCGGTGCACTGCTCACCTGCTCATGATCCGCTCCCCCGAAGTAATCGAGAAAGGACCGGCGAAGATCATTGGTAGACGTCATACAGGGGCAGTTAGGCAATGGAACGCGAGGCGACAAGTGACTGTGTCGCACTCGGCCCAAGTAAGCTGCAAGATACAGAAAAACCGGCGGTGCCTAAGGGGGTAAGGCGCACGCCGGTTTTCCGGTTTTCCGAGCGCGGAAACCTGTCCCGCTTTTGCCCGCTTGAGGATCAGTCGTCTGAGGTCTCGTCAGGCCCAGTCATCATTTCCTCGGCGACTTCATCGGTGCGGCCGCGAATGGCGGCTTCCAATTTATCGCAAACTTCCGTGTTTTCTGCGAGATACTTCTTGGCATTCTCGCGGCCCTGACCGATACGAATACTGTCGTAAGAGAACCAGCTGCCCGATTTCTCGACGATACCGGCCTTAACTCCAAGGTCGAGGATCTCTCCAATCTTGGAGATACCCTGACCATACATGATATCGAATTCGACCTGTTTGAAAGGCGGTGCGACTTTATTCTTCACCACTTTGACACGGGTCGAGTTACCGATCACTTCGTCGCGATCCTTGATCTGGCCTGTCCGGCGAATATCAAGCCGCACCGAAGCGTAGAACTTGAGCGCATTACCGCCGGTCGTGGTCTCCGGGTTACCGTACATGACCCCGATCTTCATCCGCAGCTGGTTGATGAAGATAACCATACATTTCGAACGGTTAATCGACCCGGTTAGCTTGCGCAGCGATTGGGACATAAGCCGCGCTTGAAGACCGACATGAGCATCACCCATTTCGCCTTCGATTTCGGCGCGGGGGACAAGCGCCGCAACCGAGTCGACCACCAACACGTCAATCGCATTAGAGCGTACGAGCGTGTCAGTAATTTCGAGTGCCTGCTCACCTGTGTCAGGCTGAGAGACGACCAGCTCATCAATATCTACGCCCAACTTGCGGGCATAGACAGGATCCAGAGCATGTTCTGCATCGACAAACGCTGCCGTACCACCGGCCTTTTGTGCTTCCGCAATGACATGCAGAGCAAGCGTCGTCTTGCCTGAACTTTCAGGGCCATAAACTTCTATGACCCGACCTTTAGGCAAGCCACCGATTCCGAGAGCGATATCGAGTCCCAGTGATCCGGTCGAAATCGATTCAACCTGCATCGCCTCTTTCGAGCCCAGCTTCATCGCTGAGCCTTTGCCGAATGCACGATCAATTTGCGCAAGCGCGGCGTCGAGCGCCTTTTGACGGTCCACGTCTTTTTCCTTTTCTACGAGCTTCAGTTGCGTAGCCATCGCATGACCTCCTTCGCTTGCCTAGAGCCGGTTACCGAGTTTTAACCGCCCTGTTGGGATCACTGGAATGTGGCCCTGTGTTGGAAAGCATGTATCGCATTTGTTCTCATAGAACAAGAGGGGAACGAAAATTTTTCTTCGAGCCTCTCAAATCAGTCGTCAGGCTCTTTGTGCCTCACGCATGACCGCAGCAACTTTCTCACCGATCGCGGCCACACTGAATGGCTTGGCGATAAAGTGCATATCAGGAATGTCGATATCCTTGCGCAGCTGTTCTTCGGCATATCCAGACATGAAAAGGACGGGGATATCCGGTCTGAGCTGGCGGATCGCGCGCACCATTGCAGGACCATCCATTCCCGGCATGA
>JBCBHD010000208.1:0-5546 GCA_038526115.1 Pseudomonadota bacterium
CCCTCGGCGGTTACGATGAACCGATCATTCGTAAGACGCATGACCCTTGAAAAAGTGGCATCAAATGCAGAGTTCATGTCGCGGGTCAGAAAGCGGTGGACTCCGTCATTTTCGACCACGACAAGATTGGCGTCTTTGATGAAATCCAGGTCATCGTAACGATCCCCCAGAAACGCCCGTTCATTCGCGTCATAGACAGAGTACTTTTGGTCTTTGTCATAGACCTGCAAGCGGCCATCGCCTTGGTCGGAGATGCTTTTGTACTCCACCGGCAAAACTGTCTGACCATCAAGCGCAGCGAGGCCATACGTGTTGTCTTCGGTCCGAAGGATGAAACCGTTTTCGATAAGATCGACTTCGTCGTAGACTGGCGGGATAATGATCTTCCCGTTCTCGCGGATGATACCTTCCAGAAACACCTCTTCCGGGGTGCTGAATTCATAAAACCCGTCGATTCCGCGCACCTTGTTCACGGAGCGGAACTGGCCGATATGCTTGCGCCAACCACGCGGCACTTTCGCGGCTCGGGTGTTTATTGCCTTTGTCGCATCAAGAAAGGCTCTGGCACCCGCCATGGATTGCGGGTTAGACTCAAACAAGACCGGCACGCTATCGACCTTGCGCAGCGCATTGGCCTTTATGCGCGTTCGCTCAGTGATGCTTACGAAGACCTGCGCGTTACGTTGCGAGAAAACCGGCAACACCCCATTGCCTCTGTCAGACTTTGGAAGTCTTTTGAGACCGGGTCTTGGCGTTGCAACGATGGCGAGCGGTTCCTGCATGCCGTCAAAAGTGACCGTGCATTTCAACGGAGCAAACGCGTATGGACGTGAGGCAGGATCGTTCCCCTCGCCATACTGTTTCGAGATGCTCTCAATCGTGAAGAGCTGCCGCACAGCCTCTTCGCATTCGGCAAGCGCATCTTTTGAAAGCGGCTCGTTCAACCGCATTTCAGATCGCAATTGCTCAATATCGGCGGGCCGTGCCTGCGCCGCATCTTGCGCGAAAACCATTGAATTGGACAATGGTGAAAGCACGGCTGCAGTTACCAGCATGATGATGCGCAGATTCATTCTGGAAAAACCCTAAACTCAGTATGCAGACCTACAATCAGCCGGAAAAGGCTGAGTGCTGAGATGCACTATCCTTCATAAGCCTCAACAATCCGGCCCACAATCGGATGGCGAACCACGTCTGCCGCAGTGAAGCGGATTGTGCCAAAGCCTTCCACTCCTTCCAATTTCTCCACCGCGTCAGCAAGGCCGCTCATACGGTCGCCGCCCGGGATATCGACCTGACGCGGGTCGCCGCACACCACCATCCGGCTGTTCTGGCCAAATCGAGTGAGAAACATCTTCATCTGTTCACGAGTCGTGTTCTGCGCTTCGTCCAGGATTACGAAAGCATCCGCCAAAGTGCGCCCCCGCATGAAGGCAATCGGCGCGATCTCAATCTCCCCGCTCGCGATCCGGCGCTCCACCTGCTCTGGTGGCATGCAATCATACAGCGCATCATAAAGCGGTCGAAGATAGGGATCGACTTTGTCTTTCATGTCGCCTGGCAGGAAGCCCAGTTTTTCGCCCGCCTCGACCGCAGGGCGAGAAAGAATAAGGCGCTGAACGCTGCCAGAGACCAATTGCGCAACAGCCTGCGCCACCGCCAAATAGGTTTTGCCTGTCCCCGCCGGACCAAGCGCGAATATGATATCGTCTCTCACCAAACTGCGCATATACGTGATCTGCGTCGCGCTGCGCGGCACAATCGTCTTGCGCCGCGTCCGGATCATGATCGGCGGTTCTTCTTTCTCGCCTGAGATAATCCCTTCAAGGGTCGGCTCATTCGACATTGCTATGAGCGATTCCACGGCACCTGCATCCAGATCTTGGCCTTGGGCCAACCGATCGTACATCGTCTGCAAGGTGTCGCGCGCCCGCGCCACAGCGTCTTCCGGGCCTTCGATCATCACCTGATCGCCGCGCGCGTGAATGTAGACGCCAAGACGGTTCTCAACCTGCACGAGGTTCGCATCAAACTGTCCAAACAGAGGACCAAGCAGCGATTGGTTTTCGAAGCTAATTTCAGCTTTGGCGCGCTGAACTTCGGTAGTCCCGATGGAATCTGGCACAACTGCCGGATCGATTGCACTGGTTGGTCTGCGGCCCATGGAATCCTTTACTTCATGAGTTCTGCCTGAGTCGTGAAGGTAAGCCAGCAATGCGGCATGGCAAGCTTGGCACCTCTACGCAGCAGTGGAAAGTTGCCGCCCTGTGGCAATGCTTCACCAACTCAGACTTCCTCACCAGCCAGCGGATCGGCCTCGCGACCGTCATAAGCATGCTGGCTGAAATCACCCTCTTTGAGAACATAGAACAGCATCAGTTGCTTGTGCGTCTCTGCATCCAGAGGTTCGCGCCAATGAGTGACCGTGTGACCGAGATACACGATCCCCGCTCCCGGTTTCAGCGGGATATTGACTTCCTTGCCATGCAGATCGTCAACGTTGATCGGCCAGATGTGTCCATCAGGGTCTGTACGCACTGTAATCGATACCGCCAGTTCGCTGGATTCGCGATCCACATGCGGCTTCAGCTCGGCGCCTTTGCTGTAGATTCGCCAGTAAGCGTAAGACTGGATCAGCTCACGCCCCACGGCCTGTTCGATCCGCGTTCGGCATTCACGAAGGAAAAGCTCACCCAGAACTGGTGAATACTCATCTTCAGCTTCGGTGATGAACTTCGCACCGCGATCCCGGATCAATCCCGATCCTTTCGAGACATCCATGGCCCGTGAGACGAATTCCACTTGAGAGGCATCGAGCAAATCGTCGATGACTGCATATCCGCGATCCCAGAATTCCCGCGATGTTGTATGCGCCTTGTCATCCATAGCGGGAACCCTAGCCGTGCTTGATCCATTGACAAGATAGGCCGCACAATTGTCCATCGAAGAAGTCAGCGGTCATTCACGGTGGTGCTACCATCTTGGTGGCTTCCAGTCGTCAACGAAGGTGAAAAAGCGATGGCAACGGGAACGGAATTGGCATTCTTGGCCACACTTATGGCGGCTCAATCCCCTGTTGCTCAGGAACAATCCCCGCAATCAGCTCCGCTATCCGCTGTTCAAGACGACAGTGACACAATCATCGTAACCGCGCCGCGGGAGGAAACCGAGCGCCGGATCGAGATACGCCGCTTGGCCGGTAAAGTGATCCGCAAGCCTCGCCAAGGTTACCCAATTGCCCGCTTCTTTCTCCCGGTTTGTCCGAAAGTGTACGGGCTGTCTGCGACCGATGCCGAGGTTGTTGAACAACGGATACGTCATAACGCAAGAGAATTTGGTCCGGGGCAGCGGCGCAGCAAAGACTGCGATGTGAATCTGAAAATTGTGCTGCTCGCCAACAGCGTTGGTTCCTCAGACACGTGGCTCACCAGCGATTCTGAACAGCTCAGCCACTTGCTCAGCTATCAGAAACAGCGCGTACTTGAAGAAGAAGGACCGGTGCGTGCATGGAATGTCACGGCTCTGCGCACGGCTGACGGCGGGCGATTGGAGGCCTCCGCTGGTTTGAACAAAGTGCCACTCAACAGCCGATTGACCTATCCCGTGACATCCGAGATCACCAGCGCGATGATGCTGATCGAGTTCGACGCCGTCAAAACCAAGACACTCCAGCAACTGGCAGACTACGCATCGATGCGCGCATTTCTGGGTACCGAAGGGGTGGACGGCAGCAAAGGCGCCCCCGTCGATACGATCCTAACTCTGTTTCACGATGAAGTGCCCCCGGAGGGCCTGACCGAGTTTGACCAAGCCTTGATGGACAAACTCTACAGCCTGCCCCGCAACGCCAACACCGCACGGATTTTCGGAGCCGTCGCTTCGCGCACGATTGAACTGGAAAACGCCTCTGGCCAGAGCGAAAACTAGGTCACCGCCCATGCGCAAAGCGCCGTATTAGGCAGGATCGCGGGTAAGCGGATCACCATCGCGTCCATCGAAGAAGTGATCTGTGTATTCGCCATCCTTCAGGATGTAGAACAGCATCAGCTGTTTTTGTGATCCCGACTGCAGCTTGTCGCGCCAGTGCGGGACTTCATGGCCACGATAGACCAGACCAGAACCGGGCTGCAGCACCAGAGTTTCCTCTTTGCCTGCCATGTCTTCCAGCTTCAGCGGCCAGATGTCGTCAGCCGGATCTGCCTCGATCGTGATCGAGACTGCAATCTCGCTGCCGGGCCGATCCTTATGCTTCAGCAGTTCCGCTCCGCTTTTGTAAATCCGCCAATAGGCGTAGGATTCCACCAGCTCACGATCCACCACGGCCTCGATTGTCGGGCGGCAATGGCGCAGCAAGAGCTCACCGACGACCGGGCCATACTCGTCATCACCGCCATGCACATAGCCGCTGTCGCGCTTGCGCATTCCGCCCTTGCCGTAGGCGATATCCATCGCCTTTGAAGACATCGCTATATGGGATGGTTCGATCAGTCCCTCGACCACCTCGTATCCGCGATCCCAGAATTGCGAGGCCATCGGAAACTCTATGCGCTTTCAGCCACGGCTACGGTCTCTTTCGGTTCACCGCGCACAGAGCTGCCACGGGCTTCCACCAGATCGACCGTGACCATATCGCCCATCTGGTAGTCGCCTTCAAAGAACACGCTTTGCAGCCATGGCGATTTGCCCAGCCACTGGCCGGGGAGCTTGCCTTTGCGCTCAATCAGAACATCGCATGTCCGGCCCACCGTTGCCGCATTGAACGCAAGCTGATCGCGATTGATGCGCTCCTGCAGGCGCTGAAGCCGATCATCCATCACTTCGGGTGCGATCTGATTGTCCATGGTCGCCGCAGGCGTTCCGGGCCGTGGGCTGTACTTGAAGCTGTATGCCTGCGCGTAACGAACCTCATCGACGATGCTCAACGTGTCTTCGAACTCCGCTTCGGTTTCTCCCGGAAAGCCGACGATGAAATCACCGCTCAGAGCAATGTCGGGGCGCGCTGCACGCATGTGCTCTAGCAATCGCAGATAGCTTTCGGCGGTATGCTGGCGGTTCATCGCTTTCAGCACGCGATCATTGCCCGACTGCACTGGCAAATGCAGATACGGCATGAGCTTGTCGACTTCTGCGTGACACGCAACCAGCCCTTCCGTGAAATCATTGGGATGGCTCGTAGTATAGCGAATTCGGTGCAAATCCGGTATTTTAGCGAGCTCTCTTATCAATCCGTCGAGGCCGATTGTGTCACCTTTCGGACCGTCACCGCTCCATGCATTTACATTCTGCCCCAGCAACGTGATTTCACGCGCGCCGCTGTCCACCAGCCGGTGCGCTTCATCGATAAGATCGGCAAACGGTCGGGAAATCTCGGCACCTCTGGTATAAGGCACCACACAATAGGTGCAGAATTTGTCGCACCCCTCCTGCACCGTGAGAAACGCGGTAGGAAAGCGTTTCGTGCGCTTTGGCAAAGCCTTAAACTTGGCAATAGCCGGCATGTCCGTGTCTGTCGCACGCTCGCCTTGCACCGCCTTGTCCAGCATATC
>JBCBHD010000209.1:0-5545 GCA_038526115.1 Pseudomonadota bacterium
ATGCGCAATTCTGAAACTCGAGCAGCTTCTTGGCTGCGCAGTGTCTTGGCGATGTTCGCCGCGAGCATGCTGATAGCTGCGCCCGCTAGCGCTCAGGACGTGACAAGCTTTGATCCCGATGATGTGTTCAATTCGGCTGAGCAAACCGCGCAGGATACCGCGAATAGTGCGATTGATGCGGACCTTGCTGATCCTGCTTTGCGTGACAACCTGCCAGAGCCGCCGGTAGTTGATCCAAGCCTGCCAACACCCGTTCCACCGCGCGATCTGCCAGCAGGTGAAGGCGCCGCAAGCGCAGGCGGGTTTGACAATGAGTTCTCGCAATATGCGCAACAGGAGGCGGGACAAGCAGCAACCGACACGCCTACGCAGGTCCCACCTATCGACGAGCCCTATCAGGTCAGCTCGGACACCTATGGCCAAGACGATCTGATCGGCGCTGCCGAAGGCGTGTTTGGCAAAGGCGCGCAGGGTCTTGCGGGCCTTATCGAAGACCTGCTTCGCGAACAGGGTGAACCCAATGGTTACATTGTCGGACGCGAGGGTGGGGGCGCCTTCATCTTTGGAGTGCGCTATGGCTCTGGCACTCTGCATCACCGGATTGAAGGCGAACGCCGCGTCTATTGGACGGGCCCTTCGCTTGGACTTGATGCCGGCGCGAATGCTGGCAACACCTTTGTGCTCGTCTACAACCTGTTTGACACCGAAGACATCTTCAAACGCTATCCTGCTGGCGAAGGTCAGGCCTATCTCGTGGGCGGCCTCCATGCCTCTTACATGCGCCGTGGTGACGTGGTGCTGATCCCGATCCGTGTGGGGGCTGGGCTTCGGCTTGGCGTCAATGCGGGCTATATGCGTTTTTCCAAGAAGCACCGCTGGTTGCCGTTCTAACGACGCTGCAACGCATACGCTTCTTCCGGCCCTGCCGGTCGCATCAGAGCCTCTGGCCATTGGCTTAAAGCCAAGGTGTAGGCACCAAGAGCACAATTGCGGTTGCGCGTGGCACTGCGAGGCGGCAGAGGGTGCGCCATGCTCAATCGACTCGAACCCCAATCGCCCGATGCGCTGCTTGCGCTGATCAAGCTCCACGCTGCCGACGAACGCACAGACAAGGTTGACCTTGGCGTGGGCGTCTATCGCACGGGGCAGGGCGCAACTCCCGTCTTTGAAGCGATCAAGGCGGCTGAGCAGCGGCTGGTCGATACGCAGGAGAGCAAGAGCTATCTTGGCCCTGAAGGCGATATGGGCTTCGTCAATGCATTGATGCCTTACATCTTCGGCGAAGACGCCACGATGGGCGGGCGCATCTCTGGCATGCAGACGCCGGGCGGCACGGGCGCGGTTCGGCTGGCGCTGGCGCTGGCTCAGAAGGCGGGCATGACCAAGCTGCATATGGGCACGCCAAGCTGGCCCAACCATGCACAGATCATCAATGACCTTGGGCTTGAGTGGCAGGCGTTCGATCATGCCAATGCCGATGGCACGGCCAATGTCGAGGCTGTCCTTGCAGCGATCAACGGAGCTGGCCCTGATGAGGGCGTGCTGATCCATGGCTGTTGTCACAACCCCACTGGGATCGACTACTCCCAGGACGAGTGGGACGCGATTGGCGATGCCTTTGCATCCTCCGGCACCTTCCCGATCATCGACACCGCCTACCAAGGCCTTGGCCACGGGATGGAGGAGGACGCCGCTGGTCTTCGCTCTGTTTTGGCTAAGGTGCCTGAGGCGTTCATCGCCTATTCTTGTGACAAGAACTTCGGCCTTTACCGTGACCGGGTTGGCGCGTTCTACGTGCTGTCCAAGGACGCTGCGACGCTGGAGACCGCATTCTCGAACGCCAACGCTCTGGCGCGGGCGAGTTGGTCTATGCCGCCTGACCACGGCGCGGCGGCTGTTCGCATCATCCTGCGCGATGAGGACATGACCGCGCTTTGGCTTGATGAGCTTGAGCAGATGCGCACCCGTATGCGGCAGGTTCGTGAGCGTCTCGCTGAGGCAGGCGTTGCTGGCAGTGTCGACTTGAAGCCGCTTGGCACGCAAAACGGCCTGTTCTCCACTTTGCCCGTTTCCAAGGAGCAGGTCGTGCGCCTGCGTGAGGAGCATGCGATCTACATGGCGGGTTCGGGGCGCATCAACATCGCCGGCCTTACCATGGACAACATCGACAAGTTCATCGACGCGCTGGCCGACGTCACCGGCTGAGAGGGCTGCAAGGGCCCTGGGGTGTGACACGCAAGGGGGTGCTTTAGAGAAAAGCGCCGCGACCATCACGCCGGCCTCTCTTTCAGTCCTGACGTAACCCTATCGAGCCGCCGGATAAGCCGCAAAAGCGCGGAATTGTCAGGTTTCCGGGCGATCCCGCGCAGCTTCCCGCGATAGATCATTGGGCGCCATAGCCCGATCTCAACCCGCCAAATCAGCTCGCTAACTGTGACCTTTCGCCAATCAGCTTCGTGCCTTTTGCTTGGGCGATCATCTTGCTTGCCAGTTTCACTTCGAAGCACATGGTCCCACGCATTGGCGAAGCTTGTCGCGCCCTCTCTTGCGCGCAAACGATAAGCAGACTTCGCGCTCATGCCGACTTCGCGCACTGCCGCTGTCACCGACCCCGTCAGATAGAGCGCCGCAAGAAATCCGCATTGCACCTCGGGCCGCCACCCATCAGCGCGCTCGCGTATCTTAACGGGCGTAAACTCAGGAGGCCGCGAGCGCCGCGCATATTGCACGCGGTCCGGGCGGTCATTGCGTGAGTTTCCGGGCGCGAATCGGGGTAAATGGGCCATCAACTTATGACTAAGCCACAGGGTGCTGCCTGTAGGAAAGTGGTCTTTTCCGGCCAGAATCCCAGTTTCGCGCCATCCTTATGGTTAATTTTGGCATACGTTCAGCTTAACAAACATTTCAATGCTCCTGCCCTAGTTATTTCTACGAAGTCGAGATTGAGAACCGCCCCCGCACAGGGCGATTTCACAAACCAGATCCCGGCCGAACGACACGAAGACCAAGGACGCGGCTCAAGCAGCGTTCATCAGGGGAAGACCAAATGAAGAAGACCATTCTTACCGGCGTATCAGTGTTCGCATTGGGCCTTGCAGCTCCTGCGCTCGCGCAAGAGAACAAGAGCAACGTCAACCAATCAGGTGACGACAATGCCGCTGAAGTAAGCCAGTCGAGCCAGAAGAACGTCAGCAACGTCAATCAGCGCGGCGATGAGAACGCAGCGCAGGTCAGCCAAACGCGTGAGCGTAACAACAGCAACGTCTTCCAAGACGGCGATCTGAACAGCGCAGCTGTCGCACAAGGCGGCCGTGATGGCTCTTCGAACGTTGAGCAAACCGGCACAAACGCAGCCAGCGTTGTCCAAGGCTCAGCCACGCGCGATGCGGTAAGCCGCGTTCGTCAGAATGGCGACGACAACTCAGCGCAGGTCGTGCAGGATCGTGGCCGCGATGTCGCTTCTTACGTTTCGCAAACCGGTAGCGACCAATCGGCTGCTGTATTCCAGTCGGGCACCAACAATTCTTCAGCTATCAGCCAGTCGCAGAACACCAACTCTGCCTCTGTCAGCCAGCTGGCGCATGACAACACATCGAACATCCAGCAGAGCGGTGAAGATGGCGTTGTCGAAGTCTTCCAGTCTGACGAAGACAATAACAGCTATGTCCGTCAGGAAGCGAATTCCGACCGCAGCGAAGTGTTTGTCGTACAAAGCGGCGACAATAACCGCTCAACTGTGATCCAAGACGATGACGATTCTTCGACCACACACAATCAAGGTGGTAACCGCAACGTTGCCTATACCGACCAAGGTTCATCTGACAGCGTCAGCACGATCAACCAGTCAGGCAATCGCAACGAAGCAAGCGTTGTCCAAGGTGACGTATCTGAAGGCCAGAGCAGCTTGATCGACCAAAGCGGCGACGACAACAAAGCTCAGGTTGCTCGTCAGGGTGTCGATTTCCAAGGCCCATCAGGTGATGACAACAACTCCAGCGTTATCGTGCAGAGCGGCAATCGCAATGTCGGCTATGTCCGTCAGGATGCAGGCGACAGCACGCACTCTCTGAACCAGAGCGGCCACCGCAATTACAGCGCGACTGTTCTGGGTGACGCAAGCGAAGCGGGCGACAGCACCTTCCGCGTGCCATCAGGCAGCAGCGCAACCATCTCGCAAATCGGCGATGACAACCGTTCGAACATCACCTCTGCAGGCGATGACAGCTCGGTTTTCGTATCGCAGCTTGGCGACGACAACATCTCTAGCGTTGTCCAATATGCAGGCGGCGCAAACAACACCGCACTGGTTGCTCAAAACGGCAATCGCGGTGAAGCGAGCATCCGTCAGAACGGCTCAGACAACACAGCTGAATTGTTCCAGAGCGGCGGGTTCAACCGCACCTGGATCACGCAAACCGGCAACCTCAACACTGCGAGCGTTGCTCAAGGTGGACGTGGCAATGCGTCAAGCATTTCACAAAATGGTGACGGCAACTCTGCCGTCGTCTCACAGAACGCTGGCTTCTAAGCCTCCGGCATAAATTGCCGAGACAAAACGGCGCGAAGGGTATGCTCTTCGCGCCGTTTTTGTATGGATCCGACCAACTGGTCCGATCATGGTTAAGCCCCTTTAAGACTTGTATCATGCGTGTTAATTGACGCGCCGTAATCGGAGAAAAATAGCAACCGATTCGGGTCTGTGGTGCAACGCTTTTGGCAGCTAAACTGCCGGACCATTGGGGGAAATTCGATGAAGAATACTGTTTGGGCAGGCGTGTCTGTCCTTGCTCTGTGTGTTTCTGCGCCTGCTCTTGCGCAAGACAATGACAGCACGGTCACGCAAACCGGCGCTGGCAATACAGCCACCGTGGCACAACCCGGAAGTGGCAATGACAGTCTGGTAACGCAGGATGGTTTGGCCACCGGCGTTGACGGCATCGCGAACGAAGCGACTATCACGCAAGAAGGCACAGACGGCTATTCAGAACTTGAGCAGTTCGGCGACAACCAAGCGACTGTCACTCAGACCGCAACCAGTGTGAACATGGCGTCGGAAATCGACCAAGATAACGGTGGCGGCGACAGCAACTCAGCCAGCGTCACTCAATCAGGTACTGGTTCAGGCGTTGGTTCGGGCACAGGCTCTTTCATTGACCAACTCGCCAGCCAAGGCGGCAGCGCGATTGTTACGCAAGGGGCTGGTACCGTTGATGCGGTCAGCTTGATCCTGCAATCCGGCACGGACAACACCGCCAATGTCAATCAGGATGCTGGCACAAATGCGACGTCTTTCGTTGTGCAGGACGGCTCAGATCAAAGCGCGACTGTGTTCCAGTCAGGCGATGACAACTTCTCTGACATCAGTCAGTCGAATGACAGCAACAGCGCTGATATCTTCCAGTCGGATGCGGGCAACAGTTCGTTTGCGACGCAGAGCGGAACCGATGGTTTGATTGATGTCGACCAGACCGGCACTAACAGCACTTCGACAGTGACGCAGACCGGCGAACTTGCGCGGGCGACGGTATCGCAATCAGGCGATAAC
>JBCBHD010000210.1:0-5535 GCA_038526115.1 Pseudomonadota bacterium
CCGAGCCGTCAGGAACGCTTGCCGATCGCCTTGCATTAAAGCATGGGGCTCCGAGCATTTGCGACGAATTCCAGGGTTACCGGCAAAATGAACACCAACTCACCACTCACCAATCAGCTCGTCACCGTATTTGGCGGAGGGGGCTATATCGGCAATTATGTGGCGCAAAGCCTGCTGGAGCGTGGAGCTCGTTTGAGGATCGCAAGCAGAAACCCGGAAAAAGGACACGCTCTCAAGCCGCTTGCCAACCTGGGGCAATTGCAGTTCGTCCGGTGCGATATCACCAAGCAAGACAGCCTTGAGGCCGCGCTCCATGGGACCGATTATGTTGTCAATCTGGTTGGTGCATTTGACGGTGACCTCGAAAAGCTGATGGGAGAGGCGCCGGGCAACATGGCGCAGATCGCCAAAGCCAACGGTGTGCGAGGCTTTGTGCACATAAGCGCGATCGGTCCGGATGCAGACTCATCGGCAGCCTATGCCCGTGGCAAAGCACTGGGCGAGGCGAAGGTCTTGGAAGCCTTCCCCGAAGCGACGATACTGCGGCCGTCGATCGTCTTTGGCAAAGACGACAATTTCCTCAACATGTTCGGACAAATGATCGAGATGATGCCGGTTCTGCCGGTTTTCGGTCCAGAGGCGAAGCTGCAGCTCGTCTTTGTAGATGACGTATCAGAAGCTGTCGCAGTTGCGCTCGAAGATCCGGGTCAACATGGCGGGCATATTTATGAATTGGGCGGACCCGAGCAGCTCAGCATGATGGAAATCAACGAGCGGATCGCCGAGGCGCAAGGTCGCTCACGCCGCTTCCTCGCAATGCCAGATAGTGCATCAGGTCTTTTTGCCGCCTTGCCGCTGACACCAATGAGTCGGGACCAATGGACGCTGTTGAAACCTGGGAGCGCTGTATCGGGCGATCACAAGACATTTGCCGACCTAGGCATTGAGCCACGCCCCATCGGCCTGTTCCTGGACAAATGGATGCAGCGATACCGAAAGTTCGGCCGATTTGGGCTCAGCAATGACCGTGCGAAAGACCGCAGCGCTTCAAGCTAGTCAAAGAGCGTTGGAATACAGCTCCAGCAGATCGTCATAGGCCAACTCAGCGGCTGGCTTCGCATAGGCCGGGCTGTCCGGAACAGTCCAGCCGTGGTCGCCTTCGTAGACTTTGGTCGTAATAGAGCGACCAGCGGCTTCAGCCGCTTGCGCGAACGCTGTCTTTTCCTCTGGTGCCTCTGCATCATCGTCCTGAGCGACCGCATTGAGGAAGGAAGCCTGCGTACCTCCAAGCACGTTGTGCGGGCTTTTGTCGTAGTCTTCACGAACCAGACCACCGCCGTGGAAGCTTGCCGCCGCCTTTATACGGTCGGGTACGGCGGCTGCGCTCCAGACTGTGAAAGGGCCACCCATGCAGTATCCCTGCGTACCGATGCCTTTGGACGCGTCGACCGCTGATTGGGCATCTAGCCAGACAGAGGCGGCGGTTGCATCGCTGCCGATCGTATCGGCATTCAGCTTGCCGCGCCAAGGACCAACTTTTGCAAATCCATCATCAGCAATGAATGCGGCAAAATCGGCAAACTGCTCTCCGGCGACATCGCGATAATATGGGTTCAACACCAGTACGGCATAGCCTTCGCCCGCCAATCGACGAGCCATGTTGCGCTTGCTCTCACGGATTGAAGCGATGTCTGGCCAGAATATGACACCAGGATGCGAACCGCCAGATGGGCGAACGAAGAACGCATCCATCGTACCGTCCGAAGTTTCGAATGTAATCGCGGTTTCCGTGAGATCGGCGGCAGGTTGGACGGCGTCATCCGTAGCGGGATCCCCCGGCGCGCAAGCGGCGACAGCTGCAACGCCAGTCAGCGCGCCAAACTGCCTTCGGGACATTGTCTCACGCGCCCAATTGTCAAGTTTCTTCCGGTCGCACACAGCCGGTCTCCCTCATGTCTCTGCAACAATGCAAAAGAGCCAGGCAGACCGGCTCTGCGAAAAATGATTCAACGAGCGTCGCGATGCTCGGCCCATTCAGCAGTCCCGATTCCAATGTCGGCATCGATCTGAGGCTGGGATTCGAGCCATTTCAAAGCCGCTTCGGAATCGCCCTGAATAGCCGGCGCATGGCCTCCGTCCCTATCCAGAACCAGAACAGCGTAGCCTTTCTTGGCAAGGCGCCGGGCTGTGTTGCGGTTGGCAGCATCCAAAGTCGCGCTGTCGCGCCATGATAGAACCGCCGGGTGTGAACCTTTGGTCGGATGGATGAAATACGCGTTCATCCCGCCAATCTCTACCGAACTCTCAGCCAGCTGAGCTGCAGAAGCAGAATTCGCCGCGTGAGCAATGCCCGGAGTGCCTGCCGCCACAGCAGCTGCCCCTGTCATCGCGCCGAACTGACGGCGAGAAAGCGATTTCTCTGCGCTGGAACCGGATTTCGTGGTCGTGGTCGTGGTCATAGTCATCTCCCCTGTGGCAGCGCCCTGATATGACATAACCGCATTTGCGGGTGATGGACAAGCGCCGATCAGCGCGGCAACATGCTGGGTGAGGGAGAGATATCTGATGACCATCACCAAATGGGCATTGCCGGCGGCTTTGGCTGCGCTGCTGGCGACAGCCGGCTGCAATGAAATTTTCGACGCGGATGCGGATGGTCGGGTAACCTCCGCAGCGCTGATTGAGGCCGATGCCGACGCCGCGAACTGGATCACGCATGGTCGCACTTATTCAGAGCAACGCTTCTCGCCGCTTGATCAAGTGAACGCTGAATCTGTTGGTGATCTGGGCCTTGCCTGGTTTGCCGACGTGGACACCGCTCGGGGTCAGGAAGCCACTCCGTTGGTAATGGATGGCAAACTTTATCTGACCACGGCTTGGAGCAAGGTCAAAGCCTTCGATGCTGCCACGGGAACACCTTTGTGGGAATATGACCCGGAAGTACCGGGCGAGACTGCGGCAAAGGCGTGCTGCGACGTGGTCAATCGCGGACTGGCCGCTTGGGGCGACAGCCTGTTTCTCGGCACATTGGACGGTCGGCTGGTTTCGCTCGATCGCGAAAGCGGCGCGGTCCAATGGGAAAAGGTCACAGTCGATCAGGATCAGGCCTACACGGTTACAGGCGCACCGCGGGTTATCGACGGCAAAGTCATCATCGGCAATGGCGGCGCCGAATTCGGCGTGCGCGGCTATGTCGCAGCGTATGACGCTGACAACGGCGATGAACTCTGGCGGTTCTACACCGTGCCCGAAGGCACTGAGAGCGAAAGCTCGCCCGAGTACCTCAAAGCTGCGGCGGAAACGTGGAACACCGATGTGCTGGCCGGTTCGGAAGCGATCGGTGGCGGCGGCACCGTTTGGGATTCCATGGCCTACGATCCGGATCTCAATCTGCTCTACATCGGGGTTGGCAACGGAAGTCCGTGGAACCGCGCCTATCGCTCTCCCGGAGAAGACGGCACCGGAGAAGGCGATAACCTCTATCTCTCCAGCATCGTTGCGATCCGGCCGGATACCGGCGAGTACGTCTGGCATTATCAGACAACGCCCGGCGAGACGTGGGACTACACTGCAACACAGCACATGATCCTTGCCGACATGGAGATTGAGGGCGAGGACCGTCAGGTTATCATGCAGGCCCCCAAGAACGGGTTCTTCTATGTGCTTGACCGCGCCACTGGAGAATATCTTTCAGCCAAGGAATACATCCCGCAAAACTGGGCTGAACGAATTGATGAAGACGGACGGCCCGTTTTCAACCCGGCAGCGCGGATCGATGTGACCGGTCAGCCAGCCCTGGTCATGCCCGGTCCATTGGGGGGCCATAACTGGCATCCCATGGCGTATCATCCCGGCGAAAATCTCGTCTACATTCCGGCTTTCGAAGCGGCGACGGTTTACGCCCCAGAAGCCGAGTGGAAGCCTGATACCGCTCGCGGGTTTAATGTTGGCTTCGATCTTGGCGCAGGCGACCTTCCGCCGGACCTCGGCATCCGCAGGCAAGTCTATGGCACCGTAAAAGGCAAGTTGATGGCATGGGATCCGGTCGCGCAAGAGGCGCGCTGGACCGTTGAATTCCCCGGACCATGGAATGGCGGCCTGCTGGCGACAGGCGGTGGTCTTGTGTTTCAGGGTAATTCCTCAAGCGAATTCGCCGCCTACAATGCCGGTTCAGGAGAGAAGCTCTGGAGCTTTGGCGCCCAAACCGGCGTTGTCGCACCTCCCATCACGTACACTGTCAATGGCGAGCAATATGTCGCAGTCCTTGCTGGTTGGGGCGGAGCCTATGCGATCACCGCGGATGGACATTTGATCAACGACCAAGGACCAGTGCGCAACGTTTCACGTCTGCTTGTGTTCAAGTTGGGTGGAGAAGCGGAGCTTCCAGCAGAAGCGGAACTGGTCAATCTACCACTCGACCCGCCACCTAGCCGCGCCGACGAAGAAACCATCGCGCTGGGAGGGCAGAAATATGCCCGCTACTGCGCCGTATGTCATGCTCCCGCAGCAGTCGGCTCGACAGTGTTGCCCGATCTCAGGCGTTCAGGAGCCCTCGGCAATGCGCAAACATGGCAAGCGGTCGTCCACGATGGAATCCTGAAGGAAAACGGCATGGTCGCCTTTGAAGGATCGCTCACCAAAGACGAGATTGAAGCAGTCCGCGCCTATGTGATCCACCGGGCTAACGAGGACAAGGCGATCGAAGGCGGAGGACAGGTGGCCAGGCGTTAGCCAGTGAAAAAGTTGAGTTCGAGCAACACGTTGTTCGGATCGGCGGTGAAGATCTGCTTCAAGCCAATCGAAGGCACATCGTTGACTTGGTAGTCCGCACCGCGAGCGTCGAGCCGCTCTCGCACCGTACTGAAATCGCCGCATCGCAAGGCAACGTGGTGAATCGCGCCGGTTTCACTGCCCGGCGCAACTGCACGATCATATACGCGTGGAAAGTCGACCGAATTGAGATGCAGAATTGCTTGACCCGATTTGTCATACATCCAGCGTACTTGATCGGGCTTCATGGGTGGCGGTCCGTCTCGCTCTTCAAGATCGAGCAATTCTGAAAAGAACTTCGCCGTCTCGTCGAGGCGGTCCGTGATGATGTTCACATGGTCGAGCCGTTCCACAATCATGCGAGCATATGACCATATTCAGGATGAAAGCACCACTACACTATTCTCAGACCGCTATCCGAATAGCAGAGTTCCAAGAAGGCGTCCCGGAATAAGAGTGAACGCTCCTGCCAGGCACAGTCCGGCGTAAAGACCGGTCATCGCGCCGCGATGGGCGCGGACATCTCCCTTCCGGATCGCGTAAATCGCAAACGGGACAACCAGCAGAGTCCAGACCGTGAAGATGTGGATGAAGCTAAACCCGGTACCCATGATGCCCCCACCCGGCGCACGGATGAATGCCGAGGCAATTGCTGTGGTCACCATCAGGCCAGCCCAAATCCGTCCCAGCAATCGGTGCAATGCGTCGCCCTTACGTCGCATCAGGATCACCGGGCCAAGCAAAACGGCTGGCAGTGCAGTCGCA
>JBCBHD010000211.1:0-5525 GCA_038526115.1 Pseudomonadota bacterium
ATTTGGGTATCACTCATAGGTGACACAGCGTATTAATCGTCCGGGAGTTCCACGCATTCGACATCAGGCAACGCAACGGAGAATCGGCCGCGGGCGCGTGGATCAAAAAAGCGCGCATCGTACAGAATTACAGACCCATCCTCAGCCCGTTGAGCAAACGGGGTTCGCGACCAAAACAGAAAGGCTTCGGCTTGCGAATTGTCCTTCGCGCCTTCCATGATGGGCTCGAGCGCACACTCACCAACACGCTCAATAAAGCGTTCGTGCACATGTGGCTGCGACGTGAATGGGTCCAGGTGTTTTATGGCTGGATCGGTGATCGTGTACCGGCCTTTCCCGCCGACAATCATCTCGCGATCCCACGACCAGATCGGCATCGGGCTGGCTATGACCACCCGCCCCGGGACATGCACATCGCTGTCGCGAACTTCATGCGCGGTGGTGATCATCCAGTTCACGCCAATATAGGCAAGTCCAACCGCAGCGCCAATCCACGCCGGCCTCTGCCAATTCCCCCCTCGCCGTTCGCTTCTCCATGACCACCATGTTGTGATGATCAGCAGCGCCCAAAGCCACACATCAATGATGAACAGCGTGTCACCATAGGCCCAGTCTGGCGCGAATGGTTCCCAGAACCGGATGCCGTAAACATTCAGCCAGTCGAGCAAAGAATGGCTGACGCATCCGATTAGGCTGAGCGCCAAAAGCCAACCGAAGCGAACCGGCAATCGGCTTTCTGGACGTTTCCCGCGGCGCGTCTGCCAACGATCATACCACCACAGCGCACTTGCGAGAATGATCGGCAGCACAACCAGCGCTATCGGACCATGCGTAATCCCGCGGCGAAAACCCAGATGCTCCGTCCCTTCAAGCCAGAAAAAGCATGCTGCATCCACATCGGGCAGGTTCGCCCCGATGATCAGCGCAGGCATCGCCAGCCCCGTCTTCTTCTTCAGGCCTGTCTGGCCAATCAAAGCGCCAACAAGGCTGTGCGTTAGGTTGTCCATTTGCAACCGAGTAGCGATGGTGCAAGGGTCCGTCAAAACGCATGCCGGAGACACGTTCGATTATGACCGACGCACCCTGTATTCGCCCGGATATGAAGGCTTTTCTCGATGCGCTCGCCGCGATGGATGGGCCAAAGATTGCCGATATGACGCTGGAGGAAGCGCGAGCAGGCTATATGGCTCTTCATGCCATGGCTGATCGCCCTGCTCGTGAACTGGCCGTGATCCGCGATCTGACTTGCGCGGGACCTGCCGGCGACATTCCTTTGCGCCTTTATGACCAACGTGAAAGCCGCGATCCTTGCCCGATCATCACATTTTATCACGGCGGCGGGTTCGTGATCGGCGATCTCGATACGCACCACGCGCTGTGCACGGAAATCGCGGCCTTGATGGATATGCCAGTGGTCGCTGTCGACTATCGCCGCGCTCCAGAGGCCCCCTTCCCCGCCGCGATTGAAGATTGTGAGGCTGCGACACGGTGGATCGCGAGCAATCCAGCCGATCTGGGACGCGAAGCGACCGGAATCATCACCATCGGTGACAGCGCAGGTGGCAATGCAACCATCGTAGTCGGGCAGTTGCTCGCGGCAGAGCCAGCGAATGTGCCTGTTGTGCTGCAGGTTCCAATTTTCCCTCTTGCTAGCAACGCGTTCGGTTCCGGCAGTATCGAGCAGTTTGCAGACGGATTTGTTCTTACCAAAGCCGCCATCGAATTCTTCGACACCAATTACGCACCTGATCGATCCGATCCACGCGCCTTTCCGATCCTTGGTGATCATTCCAGCTCACCACCAACCGTGCTCGTAACTGCCAGCCTCGATCCCATCCGGGATTCCGGTCGCCACTATGCCAAGGCGCTGACCGATGCCGGGAGAAGCTTCACCTATCTCGAAATCGAAGGCGTCACTCACTCCTTCACCAACCTGCGCAGCGCCGTGCCAAGCACGCAAGACGATCTCGAGCGCATTGTTGCCGGCATGAAGGCCACTCTTGCAGGTGAAACAGCGTGAACGAACTTCCTTACCGCCCCTGCGCCGGTTTTATGCTGATCAACGCCGATCGCCGCGTTCTTGTCGGCGAACGGATCAATCCCAACGCCCATGGCTTCTGGCAGATGCCGCAAGGCGGGATCGATCCGGGTGAAGACGAACAGACTGCTGCGTTGCGCGAATTGGCCGAAGAGACTGGGATCGGAGCAGATCTGGTTGAGGTGATAGCGCCCGCTTCAAAGCCGCTACGATACGATCTGCCACCTGAGCTTCTGGGCAAGGTCTGGAAAGGCAAGTATCGCGGCCAAATCCAGCACTGGTTTCTAGGACGGTTCCTAGGCTCCGATGCCGACATTGATCTGAACGCGCACGATCCAGCGGAATTTCACGCCTATCGCTGGGTTGAGCCGGAACAGCTGCCCGATCTAATCGTGCCGTTCAAACGCGAGGTCTATGCGACGCTTGTGAACGAGTTTCGCGATTTGATCTGAGTATCAGAAGCGGAAATCGATATGTGGACGGTCATCTTTCGCTCGCGCTGCTTTGAACGCCGGTAGCGCTTCGATACGTTCGAACCACGCCGTAATATTGGGAAAGCCCTCGTCAAAAGCGCCCTTGGTTCGGGCCGCAACCATTGGGTAAACCAAAGTGATATCTGCCGTTGTCAGCGTGCTGCCACCGAAGAACGGCTTTTCACCAAGATCCTTTTCCATCAAATCCACAAGCGCACTCATCCGTGGGTTTATAAAGAGCTTGCGGACTTGACCGAACACCGCCTTGAGCAGTGCGCTGATGGGCCATGGAGAACGGTTCTCTAGCAATCCCAAAACCATCGCGACGCTTTGAATAGACATCAGCGAGCCAGGGCTAGCATGGTACCAGAACAGATGCCTTGCACGGTCGGGATGCCCCGCTCCTGGCTGCAAATCGCTATCAGGATACTCGTCCAGGATGTAATCTATGATCGCGTTGCTTTCCGCCAAAACCAGATCGCCATCGGTAATGACCGGCGCGGTGCCTAGAGGAGACAAGGCCTTGTAGTCATCCGGGGCGAGATTCGTGTCCGGATCACGATTGTAACTTTTGAGTTCGTAGGGCGCCCCAAGTTCTTCGAGCAGCCACAAGATGCGAAAACTCTGCGAATATTCAAGATGATGCAGCGTCAGCATTGTTGCCCCCTGCTGATATGCGCGAACCGCCGGGGTTCGCCGAGGATCTAGTTGCTGGCTGGAGCCGTTTCGTCGGTCTCGGCCGCAAGTCGCGCAGGCGGGCCTGCGGCGATCGATGTCTGAAGGGCGAGCGTTTCAGGGCAGTTGGTGCCACACAGGCTTTGCAACCGAGCCAGATTGCGCTTGGCTTTCTCCAACGCACCTTTTTCTACCAGCGCCGCGCCTTCGCCGGAGATGGCGGCGAAGTTGCCCGGATCCCGGTTCAAAGCTTCACGATAGTAACGAATAGCTTTTCCCTGAAGACCGTCCTGACGTGCTGCATCAGCAAGCTCGAGAAAAATCGGAGTGTAGCCGGGATCAACCGCCAGCGCTGCTTCGAAAGCGTCAATCGCGGCCTGTGTTTCACCCGCTTTGAGAGAGGCCTGCCCTTGCTGAATCAGCGCTGCGGCGCGTGCATCCGGCTCGCGATCCTGCGCGCTGGTCACACTGGCCGTAGTGGCAAGAAACAGTGACAATGCAGCGGCGGCGGGCGCGAAACGCATGATAAGCTCCTTAAGGACAGCAGGCCGAGGCGGATAAGACTTAGCCATAACCGATATCGCTAACACGATGAACGCAAGATGGCGATAAAAAAGCCGTCCGTACCGTCATGAAACGGGTCAAGCCGGGTTCCTTCCTGATGCGGTCGCCCAAGCGGCAGATCCGGTCGCTCCGTTTTCCAACCTTCATGGCGTTTAAGGAATGCGGTAGCGCGATCTGCGCCTTCAGCGTCCAACAGTGAGCAAGTCACAAAGGCAAGGCGTCCGCCGGGTTTGACCAGTTTCGCGCCTACGTCCAGCAAACGGTCCTGCAAACCTGCAAAACGCTCAAGTCGATTGGGTGTTAGCCGCCATTTCGCCTCCGGTTTGCGACGCCATGTGCCCGTGCCCGAGCACGGGGCATCTACCAGCACCAGATCGGCTCGTCCGATGTAGTCATCGAGCTTTTCAATCTCGGAATTCGGGTTGAGCAGCCGCTGCGTGAATGGACCTGCGCCAGCCCGTTCGGCCCGCGGACCAAGCTTGGAAAGCCGCCCCCGATCCGTGTCGCACGCAATAAGATCGCCTTTGTTTTCCATTGCCGCTGAAAGTGCCAATGTCTTCCCGCCTGCGCCTGCGCACAGATCGATCACGGTCTCTCCGGGCTTTGCTCCTGCTGCCAGACACGCAAGTTGGCTGCCGTGATCCTGAACCTCAATCAAGCCGTCACGGTATTGCGACCACTGCTCAACCTGCGTTCCTGCAGGAAATCGTATCGCTTGCGGTGCTGCAAGCGGCTCACCGGCTTCAGGCAAGTCCAGGCCATCGCGGTCGGCTTTCAGCGAATTGACGCGAATATCCAGCGCGGCCCGCCCCAACATGGCCTCCGCATGCTCGCCCTTCACGCCAGATTTGGCGAGTTCTTCCATCAGCCATTGCGGAGCCAATCCCTGCACCGCAGCCTGATCATGTTCACCAATCGGTTTGGGAGCGTGTGCTGACCCATCGAAAAGAGCGGCGAGAGCATCGTCTTGCGCTGCAAGAGCCATCATCGCGGCTCGCCCTGTCGGTGGGATTGGGCCGCAATGCCGGATAGCTTGGTAAACAAGCTCGCGAACCGCACGCCGATCTTTGGACCCGGCATAGCGACGTTCACGAAAATACCCCGAGATCAACCGGTCCGCTGGTGCGCCTTCCTTTTCGGCGGCCGCTATGATCTGATCCAGCAACTCAATCGCCGCTTCAACCCGCGCTGCCGGTCTCATTTGCTGGTCGAGGACTTGCGTGCAAATGCGTCTTCGAATTCTTTTTCCGCAGGCAGATCGAAACAGCGATGCTGATAGACCATGCCGCTTGCGTTTGCCGCAGCCTCCGTCATGCGTTGGGCCATCTGTGCGCCATCACGTTCACACTCCTCCATCGACAGGAAAATGATTTCAGGTCGCTGCAAATCAGTTTGCGCAGGCTTGTCGGGATGCCATCCGAGAATGAACAGCATCACTGGAAATACCTCGATCATCGCAGCCTACCTCGTAGGATAATTTGGAGCTTCGCGGGTAATGGCGACATCATGCACATGGCTTTCTGAAAGACCGGCATTGGTTATCCGCACGAACTGAGCACGCTCTTTCAAATCCGGAATGGTCGAAGAGCCGGTGTATCCCATGGCCGCTTTTACGCCGCCGACAAGCTGGTGCACCACATCTGAAGCTGGCCCCTTGAAAGGGACTTGCCCTTCGATGCCTTCCGGCACGAGTTTCAGTGCCGAAACGTCCTGCTGAAAGTACCGGTCTGCGCTGCCGCGCGCCATTGCACCGACGCTGCCCATGCCGCGATACG
>JBCBHD010000212.1:0-5522 GCA_038526115.1 Pseudomonadota bacterium
TCCCAACCGACCTTGAGGCCATCGAGGGCAGCAGTGTCGATACCTGTCAAGCCTTCGAGCATTCGCTCGACATACTCGCCGAGGATGTCGCGCTCGCTGACGCTCCCGGCACCGTCCATCCATTGGCCGGCGGCGGCGATTTCCCCGAGCTTCTGGATGTCGGCACCGAAAAACGGGCGCCCCTGAAATACCATTTTGAAGCCGTTGTAATTGGGGGGATTGTGGCTGCCAGTTATCTGAATGCCGCCATGCACCTCTTCGGATGAAGCCTCGGCATAATACAGCATCGGGGTCGCTCCCATGCCGATCCGCACCACATTGCACCCACTCGATGTGAGACCTTCGACAAGCGCGTGTTCAAGCATTGGTGAACTGACACGGCCATCATAGCCGACAGCCACTGTCGACCCGCCAGCCTCACGCAACAACGATCCAAACCCGCGCCCGATGGCACGCGCATCATCCGGACCAAGCGTTTCGCCGATAATCCCGCGAATATCGTACTCGCGAAGGACGGTGGAATCGAACTGGTGTTTCATTTTGGAATCGGTCCTGATGTGTAACTTTGGGTGCCGGTTGAGCCATTTGATCCAAACCGCTTGGTCCCAAATTATGTCAATCTTGCGATGCTTCGTCGCTATCCGTGCCAGCCCTTAGCGCCGCGCCCTTATCAGGCAGTTCTTCGAGCAAAAGATCTCGTGCAGCGTTGGCTTCGTGAACAGCACCGTTGCTGCCCCCACGATCAGGATGCACCATCGCTATCAATCGCTTGTGCGCAGCCTTGATCTGGTCGCGAGTGGCGTCTTCATTCACACCGAGCAGTTTGCGGGCCTTGAAGATCGCTTGACTGCGGGTCGGTTTGGCGCCGAGCGCTTGCCACGGCCATTGCCCGAAACCCCAGCGCCACAGCAAACAAATGGCGAGAAGAATGATTGCATATTTGAGCATGGCCTCAGGCTAGCGCCATTTCCGCCTGCCCGCGAGAGAATTCCGGCAGGTTCAAAGCTTTAAGCAACGAACGCAATTCCTGTCTTGCAACCAGATGGCTGGTGCCGAGTTCGCCAAGGTGACCTTTGTCGAGCAGCGTGAGGCCCGAAGGGAAAAGCTCGCGATAAATTACACGTTCGGAAAGCCCATGAGTGACACGGAATCCCACTCGCTTTGACATCTCTGTCAGCGCCTGTTCGATCCGCGCCTGGTTGCGGGCTTCGACATGGCCGGTGCGATTGCGCACAACGACCCAGTCCATCTCAGGGCGCTTTTGTTCAATCGTGGCCCGGCTGCGCTTCATACGCGCTTCCCAGATCAATTCTGCAAAGAATGATAGCTTCTTCACCTTGAACGTCTCGGCATCGACCTGCCCGATCAAATCGAAATCGACGAAACTGTCATTCATCGGTGTGACGAGCGTATCCGCATTTTCGACCGCAGTGCGGGCAAAGGGATCATCACGGCCCGGATTGTCGATGATCAAGAAATCATGCTCCAGCCCCAGTCGGTCCATCGCGAGCAGCAAGGCTTGTTCGCTGCGACCACGAAACACTTCGCATTCGGGCGTCGGCAAGCGAATGCCGCGTTTTTCAGCAGTCGCGATACGGTTTTCAATATAGCGATGCGTGGTGCGCTGTCGGGGGTCGAGATCGAGGGCAACCACCTTTGCTCCAAGATAGCTGAGCGCGACCGCAATATGCACAGCGGTGGTCGATTTGCCCGTGCCGCCCTTTTCATTGGCGAACACGACCCTGTGCGCGCTCTTGGGCATAGCGGAATGGGCATCGGTCACGTGCCGGTAAAACCTCTTGGCTTGTGTGGTCCTGTATACTTGGCCGCGCCATGGCAGCGGGCTAAGCGTATGGTCAACACGTATCGAAGGGGTGTCCCGCGTGCAAACAGCAAACGCACTCGAAGCATTAAGAAATTCCGTGGCCAAGCTGCGCGCAGATGGCGCGACGATCGGACTGGTGCCGACAATGGGCGCTTTGCATGAAGGTCATCTGACGTTGGTACGAAGGGCGCGCGAGGCCTGTGATCACGTGGTCGCGTCGATATTCGTCAACCCAACCCAGTTCGGCCCAAACGAGGATCTTGATGCCTACCCCCGCCAGCTCGCCGAAGATTCGGCAATGCTTGAAGGTGAAGGATGCTCGTTATTGTGGGCGCCGACCGTCGAGGCAATGTATCCGGATGGCTTCGCAACCAACATCACCGTCAGCGGCGCGAGTGAAGGGTTTTGCGGCGCGGACCGACCGGGCCACTTCGATGGCGTGGCCACGGTGGTGTGCAAACTGTTCAATCAGGTCGGGCCCGACATGGCATTCTTCGGGGAGAAGGATTTCCAGCAACTGGCTGTGATCCGGGCCATGGCCCGTGACCTCGATCTGGTGCAGCCCCACGTCCATTCGATCATCGGTGTGCCAACTGTACGTGAGCCGGATGGCTTGGCGATGTCCAGCCGCAACCGGTACTTGTCGACCGAGGATCGAGCAGCGGCAGCCACACTTCCGGCAGCCATGAAACAGGCAATCGCTGCAATCGAAGGCGGCGAAGATGTGACCGCTTCGCTTGAAGCACTCAAGGTATCACTGATTGAAGCCGGATTCAGCAGTGTCGACTACGCAGAACTGGCCGATGCACGATCACTCGCTCCGATCCCAAAACTGATGGGTGCCTCTGCCCGGCTGATTGCAGCAGCCCGGATCGGAGGCACCCGCCTGATCGACAATATGGCAGTCGGTTAATTGCGAGCGTTCCCACGCACTTCTTCAAATGTGAAACGACGCAGCATCTCGCCATTCCTCCACACTGGCTTTAGCAAGTTTTGATCGGCATCGACTGTATCAAGCCGCCGGGCAAGCATCTTGCCATCTTCGACAACAACCGCCTGACGCCCGGCCTTGCTGGCCTTGCCCGGATCAGTTGCCGGGTTCTTAGAGACGTCGTGCCAGATACCATCTCCGTCGCGCATGGCATTGGCCTTCATCGCGAAACGCAAGGTGTCACGGGTCACCGATTGCAACAGCCCGCCACCCATTCCGAAGGCGATATTGTCGACCGCAAACCCATCAGCGATCACCCGGTCAACCAGTCGGGCAATGCTGTCGACATTCATACCGTCGCCCTGGATCACGCGGACACGATCGTTGAGGACACGGTAGCCTTTCGAGTTTGTGGTGCCGCCAAAGATATCCCACAACTTCGCCAATGTCCGCGCCGGGGTTTCCACTGGATCACCGCTGTCAGGGCGCACAACCAGAGTGCCTTTGCGCCCCAGCACATGCTCTTTCAGCGAGCCGCCCCAGATGTTCTCGACCGCGTTGTCGAGATCATAGCTGTCCGAAACCACAGCGACGGGCGCACCATCTCCTTCAAACGCATCGAGCATATTGGCGTAGGCGTCTTCTTCGCGGCTCTTGCCCCAGCTGGTCATGGTGCTGTGCTCGGCTGCGGGGATAGAGAAGCCGGGCATATCGGCCCCGTAATACCGCCGCGCTGACATGATACCTTCGAGCGTATCAGTCCCGGCAAAGTTCACGAGATGCGCCATTCCGCCCAACGCCGCGCTCTCGCCTGAGCTGACACCGCGCGCGCCGAAATCGTGCAGCTTGAAAGGAAGTTGCCCCTCCGGATCATCCGAGCTTTTCTTAAGCCCGGCTCTAATGATCTGCGCGCATTTCCAGCTGAGAGTTCCAACAGTGGTCGGATACCAGACAGCGCGCAACAAAGCGGTTTCGATAAAGGTTGTGAGCCACGGCATCCGGTCATCGGTATTGACCACCTGGAACAGCGGCACTCCGCTGGGCGCGATGGTGCCTTCCGGCAAAGCGCTGATTTCAAGCGGTAGATAGCCGCCGTGATCGTCTAGGATTGCCTGCCAGCCGTCGCGGTTGAACGGAACACCGTGGGCTGCGCAGATCTCTGCCGCCTCTTCGATATCACGCTGTGTGATCGGCATACTGAGATAGTCGATGAGGAATGGCTGAAGCCCCAAAAACAGAACTCTATCGCTGAACGGATTAGGCCGCGCTTCACCATAGGCACTGATCGCACGCGCTTCTGGCGGGTATTGGCGAAAGTGGCTGTGTTTGTAGCTGTCGGTCGCAAGAATAAGATTGGTCATGATGTGAACTCCTCACATTGGGTTGATAGCCGCCGGACTCCCCGGCGACTGGCTTAGAGATCGGCCATCTGCTCGATGATCGACCAGTGGTCTTCAAACAGCATGTTCGGGCTGAGTTCGCCCAGGCGATACCAGCGCGCATGAGCGGCATCGTCACCGCCCTTCACTTCGAACAGCTTACGCCGTTCAGGCAGGCGAAACAGGAACGCGTGAGTGATGATCCGCCCGCGAAGGCTCCGCTGAGGCGCGTCAAACACGCGGGTGCGGCTGTCTTCAATGAAGCTGGCGAGCATGGCCGGAGGGATTTGCCCCTTGCTGTCGGAGATCCCGGTTTCCTCTCGCAGTTCGCGGATCGCTCCGTCACGGATTCGTTCGTCACGGTTCACGAACCCCCCGGGCAGCGCGAGTTGGCCCTTACCCGGCAATCGCCCGCGTTCAACCAACAGGATATGACCTGACTGGATGACAACCGCATCGGCAGTGACAAAAGGACCTTCGCCCCATTCCTGCGGGTAAGCATCAAGATATTCGCGCTCGGCCAAAAGAGCCTTGAACTCATCGCCCAGTTTGAAGGACTCGAGCTGCTCAACCACCCCTGAAGACAGCACTTGCTGCGGAATATCGCTCAGCCGGGCAAAATAGCGTTCGCGAATGTCGGAACTGCTAAAAGTGCCGTATTGGCTTTCGATCTGAATGTTACCCCAGGCCGGAAATAGCTTGAGGTAGAATGATGACTTGTCCTTGCCGAACCCGGCGAGCGAGATCTCGAAATCATCGAGGCCATTCGCCGCGAAACCGTTATTGCCTTCGTCCAGCACGATATCGTGTACGCGGCGCTGAACCTCTGCAGTCCAGGCGGTGTCAGAATAGAGATGGTCATCGAGCGGTTCGACAATCAACCGTCCGTTCGCCATTTCATATGCAAAGGCAGAGCGGATTATGTGCTCGCGCTCTTCGAAAGTGAATGGATTGCGCGGATCGCGGGCAATATTGGCCGAACCCACCAATATGATCAGGCGATCAACCTGCTCCAGCGCTTGCCGGATGACATATTCGTGACCGATGTGAAGGGGTTGGAAGCGTCCGATAAAGACGCCGAAAGAGGCCTTGGCCCCATTGGATTTGGCGCGCTCTGCGCCTTTGGCTTCGTTTGCCATGATCGAGACTCCCTCGATAATATGGTTGTGGCAATCGGACTCCCCGATCACCTTTTTCCGATATGCGCCTTGGGCTGCATACCGTCAAACGCACAATCGCGTTCAGATGTTGCAAAAAAGTGAAGATTGGATTCTCGTCTTCAGGTCCCCGCCACCCCAAACAAAAAATTTGACGAATCCGAGCAAACAATGCCAATGGCGCTGCTCCAGAGCGGGCGGGTATAGCATAGTGGTAATGCTCCAGCCTT
>JBCBHD010000213.1:0-5419 GCA_038526115.1 Pseudomonadota bacterium
GTTTCGGTTCCTGGTGCCGGTCCGAAAGTGTGCGGCAACAGCACGTTGCCAGCCGCATCGATTGCCTCTGCCAGACGCTGATCGCTTTCGGGATTGATGGGGTCAAGGAACAGAATATCGAAAACGATCAGCTTGGGATCGTGGACCATCAGTTGCTCGATCAGATCCGCATGACGATCACGGTCCCACGGCCAATTGCCAATTTCCGCCAGACCCCTGTCGTCTATCGCGACCATCACGATCTCATCAGAACGTTCCCCAGGGCGCAGCTCGGTGGCGAAATCAAGCAGGCTTGCGTCAAGCCGGTGCGTCCATTCCTGTTGCCAGGCGAGCAGGACAAGCAGCAATGTCGCCGCTGCCAAAGCGAACCATTCTCCAAAAAGTCTAAGGTTCCGCATACCCACCGTAAGCGCAGTGCCAGAGTTCTCTTATTCGCTGACGTTGAGTTCCTGAGTTGGTCCCCACACCTTGATCACATCACCTTCATCAATCTGGAAAGTCGCAACTCTCCACTTGTATGTGCCGGGATCGAGGCTGGAGATCAGCACAGCGCTGTTTGTGAGACCCACTTCATCGACCAGCAATTCACCGGGCTTGTCGCTTAGCCAGAGCTGAAAGGCGTGGGTGGAATCGCCAGATCCTTCTGCGCGCCACGCGAATTTCAACGCGTCTTCAAATGGAGCTGGCTCCGCTGCCGCCGCGACCCCAACACGCTTACGACGGAAGGATTCTACCCGCGTAAACAGCCCTTCGAGACCATCTTCCGAAACAGCGCGACTGCGAATGTTGTAGCGCCCGTCTTCCAAGGCGCCGAAATCGACTTCCTTGGTGTCGCTGATGACATCGGCAATGACATCAACGAAACCTGCATCGGTTGCGATCTGCGTGCGAAAGGCGGATGCACCCGTTAGCGGTTCGAGTGCGAACGAAACCGTTTCAGCCGTCTGTATCTGCCCTGGTTCGATAAACATGGGAGCGGGCAAGAGCTCTTCGTTCTCGCCCAGCATGTCCCCTGCAGACGCGACCCCAAAACCTGCTGCGGTGGTGATATCCTTGGAACCGGCGGCGACCTGAACCTCACCTTCTACCACTTCGGTCAGGCTGATTTCACCCTCCGGTTCGTAGGCGACCCGGAAATCCGTGCCGCGGACCGCTGTGACAGCCAAAGGTGTTCCCATACGATAGCGCCCTTGGCCATCGATCTTCGGAGCGACAACTTCGCCTCGCCCCTTCAGCACCCGCAGTTGAATGTCGATCTGGTCGTTGATCAGATAGCGCCGCGCATCCACAATCCGCGCCCGTGAGTTGGATGGGATGGAGACCCGGGAATTGCCCGTGCCTGCAATCGAAACAAAGCTGTTCCGACCGGTCGTAATCTCCAGTCCTTCGCGGATTGCCAATCCAATTGAAGGGGTGATGGCACGGTTGCGGCGCGACAGGCGGACTGTACCCGAAAAACTCTGAAGCGTTAGATCAACCGGCCGATACTTCAACAAACGACGCGGGATCCGAAGCGTGCGCCCGATCTGCATGAGGCGTGGATTGCGCACTCGATTGATCCGCCTCACCTCATTCAGTGCAGAAGCGTTGACGAGGTATTGGCCGGTCAGACCGTATAGAGTGTCTGCTGGCTTCACAGTGTAAGTGATGTCACCATCGGGAGCGGCCGATGCAGACGCTGCCGCGACCGCAAACATTCCCGCAATCAGTGATTTCAGTGCCGTTATCCGCATGATCTCATCCTCTGTCTGAGCCGAAGCCTAGCAGTTCATGCTAACGACTTCACCTCCATCATCGAGTGATGCAAGATCATTTTACACTCTGCGGATTCAGGCCTGAACGAAAAGAGAGCGCGATGCCTTGGCACCGCGCTCTCTCAAGTCGAAAAACCGTAAGCTCTCGAAGGCTTACTTGTCGATTTGATCAAGCTTCTTGGCAGCCCAATCGCGACCGCCAAGACCGAACGCAAGAGCGCCCGCCACAGCAAGACCGATGACCAAAGCGCTGAAAGCGGTCTGAACGATCTCTTCGCCGACGCCCATGAACTGCAGGCCCATAAAGGTGAACAGCAGCATGGTGGCATAACGAACGATAGTCCCCGCCATGCCAGCACCGGCAAACATCTTTGCGAGCAAGTTAGCGATAAGGAAGCCGACGCCGATCACAACGGCACCGAACAGTACGCTGCCACCCAGTTCAAGCACCTGGTCGAGAATTGCCGTGAGTTCAGCAAAGCCCAGCATCTTGGTAGCCGCAATCGCGAAGAACAGGATGATACCAATCTGCACGATCCGAGCCAAAACCGACGATGCGCTGGTTCCTTCTGGCAGCAAGCCAAGCGCCGCGACTGGACGATCCACACCAAAGCCAGCGAGCAGCTCAGTCAGAATGCCAACGACGAACCGGCTGATCATGTAACCGATGCCAAGCAAAATGCCGGCTGCAACAATGTTCGGAATAGCAGCCATGATCATGGTCAGCATTTCACTGGCCGGATCGGAGATCGCTGCGATGTTCAGCACGCCCAAAGCACCGATAGCGACCGGGATGGCGATCAGCGCATAAACAATCGTGCCGATCGTCTTGCTGATGGTAGCGTTGCCGGTAACTTCCTCGACACCACCTTTGCTCGCCCATTTGTCGAAGTCGACGGTCTGCATGGCAGTCACAACAATGTCGCGCACAATGCCAGCCACCATGAGGCCAATAAACAGCAGCAGGCCTGCACCCACCAGTTTCGGAAGGTAGCTCATGATGTTCTCGAGAAGCTCATTGATTGGTCCGGCAACGCCGCCAAGCTCAAGCACCTGAAGGATGCCGAGCAAACCAAACAACCAGATCAGCAAGGAGACGATCTTGCCGACTGATGCTCCCACACTTTCGCCAGTGGCTGTCCCCCGGCTAAGAAGTGGAATGCGGTCCACCAGTTTTGCAAATGCCCATTTGGCTGCATTAGCAAGCAGCCATGTGACGAGCAGGATAGCCAGCGCGAAGACGGCTTTTTCGCCAAGCTCCATCGCCAGATCCTGATCGAACTCGTATCTTCCAATTTGCATGAAAACACTCCCTGATTGTGTTCAAACGGACGAGATCATTTCAAACCGATATCGATCCGCGAAACCCCGCGATCCCGGCGGAGAATTCGGCTCATAAGAAAGGATAACGGCAATTCCCGGCGCGCTTCTGGCGGCTGCGCTCTGAGGCGCGGGCTCGCATCACTGCGCGTCTTCTCTACAAAAGAGATACCCCCGCGCCCGGCGGCGGCACAAGGTCAGGTCCGGTAAAATCTTGTTGCAATGACGGGCTTCGCAGTCCGCCAGAAACGAGTCCAATCAGCCAATCATCTGGACTCAATAGAAAAAGCCAGCCGGTGTGGAGGACACCGACTGGCTTCTCTTGGCCTAGGCAGCCCAAGCCAATTTGGTCAGATCAGAAAGCGAAGCGGATCCGCACGCCGCCTGAGTGTGATTGGTAATCCGATGCGAACCGACCTCGGTATTCGGCACCCACTGTCAGCGCACCTTCGGTTACGAAGTCGAAACCCGCACCGACATCGAAGCGCGATTCACCCGCTTCATCAGCCACCAATGTGAAGCTGTCAGCACCACCGTTGAATGAGGCTGCAACCGCAAGCGGATCGCTGCTCAAGTCGTAGGCGTAGTCGACGCTAGCGTATGGAATGAAGCCGCTTTCAGCCTTGCTGGCGACACGCAATCCAACACGAGCTTCGAGGAATTCGGCACTGTCGCTGTCCAGCGTCAGTCCGAGTCCGCCCGTTTCCGTGAAAGTATCACGCGACAGTTCGGCATAGCGCAGTCCACCATTAGGAGTGATCAGAACGCCACCTGCATCAATGTCGTATCCGACATTCAGGCTGGCATAGAAACCATCCACATCGCTCTCACCACGGATCGGCGCAACCAGAGCTGTGCGCTCGTTTTCGACCGAGCTGATGGAGTAACCTGCTTCCGCGTTCACATAAGCCTGACCAAGGTCAAACCCGGCGTAACCGCCGATCTGGAAAGCGTCGATTTCACTTCCGGCGTCGGCTGCTCCGTTCGCGTTCAGATCAATATCCGAATAGTTGAACAGAATACCAACCTTGGCAGTCTCGCCGACCTTTGCATCAAGACCAAGGGTCAGACCGAAAGTCTCTGCTCCGTAGCCCAGCGAGCTGAGGCTGGTCGCATCAGCATCTGCGGTGCGAGCGAATGCTTCACCCCACAGACCAACACCTTCGCCGCGAAGACGAGACTGGACCTGCGCACTGGCGAGACGCTGAGCCTCGTAGATTTCGCGGGTCACGCCATCGTTGATCGCAGGCAGCAGTGTGAGAGCTGTTGCCTCAAACTCAGATGCCGTTGTCGCACCATTGAGAGCTGCAAAGATTGGCGTTGGCAGACGATTGTTGGCCGCGGCCGATGTGATCGCTCCACCAAAGCTGTTGATGTTCGCGTCGGTGGATACAGCGCCAAGGTTGGCGGCTGCTGTCGTAACCGAAATCGAACCCAGATTGACGATGTAGTCGATCAGGAAGTCGTTTTCGACCACGTTAACAGTCGTACCGTTATCAGTGAACGAACCGGTTTCGGTCAGCACGTCGATCGTGGTTCCGATTGGTGTCTGACCAAGCTGGGCTGTATCGATGTTCACGACGCTGCCAGCGCTGAGCACGGTATCACCATCAACCGCAAGCGTATCCACTCCCAGGTTGAAAGCGAGTGTGCCGTTGGCTGTCAGATCACCTTCAATCGAGCGAGCACCGCTTACCGCGATCGAACTGCCTGCATCGGTGGTCACGTCGACACCCCCAAGGATGTCGCCAGCCAGCGTGGTGGTGCCTTCACCGAATGTCAGCGTGTCTGCGAATGCCGAACCGATGAAGTCGCCTTCCAGCGATCCGCCATTCTGCACAAAGCTGAGAGCAGACAGAGCTGTCGACGCGTCCACTGCTACCGGACCGGAAATGGTGCCAGTGTTGGTGAAAGTGCCGGTGAAAGCCACGTTCTCGATCGCAACAGCAGCGCCAGTCTCAGCCGAGATCGTACCATTGTTGACGATGTCCTGATCGGCGGTGACGGTTGTGCCAGCGCCTGCTCCGTTGAACAGTCGCAGACCTGCCGAGGCACCCGAAGCTTGTGCTTCGCCGCGACCGGCGAGCGTGCCGTCGTTCACAAGAGTGAAGCTGCGGACGTCTCCGTCGGTGGTGCCGAGCTGAAGCGAGACAGCCGAGCCAGCGACACCAGCATCAACCACACCCGTATTGTTGAAAGTGAAGTTGTTGGCTGTGCCGTCAGCGTAGACAGTGCCGTTCCGCTGTGCGCCGGTTCCTAGGATCTGGCCGGAGTTGTTTACCGTCAAACCGTTACCGTCGATGTTCAGCGCACGGCTGCCAGAGCTGATGACGCCTGAGTTGTTG
>JBCBHD010000214.1:0-5409 GCA_038526115.1 Pseudomonadota bacterium
TGTAGATCTTCTCGGCCGCACCTGGATGTGCAATCTCTTCAAGCACAAAGTTGAATCCAGTAACATACAGAGACTGCAACAATTCCCAATCGATGTCGTGAAACTCGACAGAAGCCTAATTCGCGAGCTGGTCGACAACGAACGACAGCGAACAACGGTTTTTTCCATTGCACGCATGATCGAGAACCTTGGACTAACGTGCATTGTCGAGGGCGTCGAAACAGAACAGCAGGCCCAAATGCTTCAAGAGATGGGGCTAGTCGTCCATCAGGGCTTCTTTCACGCGAGACCAATGTCGCCTGAGGCAATTGTTGCACGTCAGCAGGACAAAGGCGGCCAACCCGACGCGGTTCACGGCGACGCAAGCGCACCTTGCGGTGTGTCGAACCCTACGCCCAAGGCACCGCGTCAGGGCGCTGACCCTGAACCCAACTCTCCCACATCGCCCGACAAAGAAGCTCAAACCCCTCCAATTGAAGAGCGACCGGCGCTGGATTGATCGCGCACGCGAGATCGCTCGACAGCCGCGCGCATAAGCAAATTCTCTTCGACAGAAAGCGCAATTTCGATGGAACAATCACTAGCATTGACCGCATCGGCATTGTGGATCTCTTTTGCGTTCTTCGCACAAGGACTGTCGCAAGGCGCGTCGCGGCTTCTAATCTGGTCAACGTTTGCGGTACTGATGTGCTATTTTGGATGGCGCGTCGCCTTCACTATTCTTCCCTTCTGGCACGACGCGGACATCTTCGTGGTTTGGGTCCTGATCTTCCTGGCCGCTGAGATTCTCAGTGTCGCGGATTTCCTTCAATGCTGTGCATTCAAAAGCTTGTCCTCCGCGCGCCAAAAAACGACTCGTCACCGCGTGCTACCCAGGTTTTCGGCTAAGCGGCATCGGTCGACGGTTGATCTGCTTATTCCGACTTATAGCGAACCGGTTGAACTGCTGCGCAAGACTCTGATCCGAGCGAAAGAGATCGATTATGATCACCTGACCATCAATTTGCTGGACGATGCGCGAAGAAATGAAGTCAAAGAGCTGTGTCGTGAGCTTGGCGTCACCTACTTCTCGCGCGCCGATAACGTCGGCGCTAAAGCCGGCAATATGAACAATGCCTTGCCGCAACTAAAGGGTGAGTTTCTGGCAATTCTCGACGCCGACTTCTTGGCATTTGAGAACTTTGCCAAAGCAGCACTTCCCTATTTCGATGATTCAGCTGTGGGATGCGTGCAATTCCCGCAGACGTTCTACAATCCTGATCCGTCTCAGATTAACTCAGGGCTTTTTGCGACGTTCAAAGACGAGCAATGGCACTGGTTTCGGCGGGTCCTTCCAGAGCGCGACCTCTTGGACCTCGCCACGTCTTGCGGAAGTTGTTCGTTTGTCCGTCGGTCTGCTCTTGAGGCGATCGGGGGGCGGTTTCCTGAAGAGACGATTACCGAGGATTTTGACCTGTCACTTCGGTTCTTGGAACGAGGTTTCGTAACGCGGTACGTAAACGAGACTGTCGCGATCGGGCTGTCCCCGTTCACAACGCAAGACTTCTTCAAGCAACGTCAAAGGTGGGCGCTTGGCAATCTTTCTGCGTGGCGTCGCGCGTTTTTGTCCAGAAAGAAGATCAGGCTTTATGAACTGCTGCTGATTTTTGAATGGAGGATTGTGAGTCTACCTGCCCGTGTTGTCACCTTCCTGGGTCCGGTCGTCGTCCTGCTGTTTGACCTGTGGCCGCTCAAAGTCACATCCTTTTCTGAGTATGCGCTGTTCACGGTTCCGTTTATCTTCCTGCTCTGCTCGTTTGAGGTCAGCAGCGGCCCGCGATCTGCTTTCGGGTTTATTGCATCCCAAGCTCGGACGATTGGAGTTGCTTTGGTTTTAGGCGTGCAATTCCTTCTTACACCATTGGTGAGCAACAAGCTCGGTTTCAGCGTAACACCCAAGACCGCCGGAAAGCAGGGTGCAGATCGCTTCTTCATGATCATTTTCTTGAGCGCTCTCCTTTCCGCAGGTGCGCTTGCGGTCGGACTGTACCGCTACGCAGAGGCGGACGCGGTCTCACACACACTGGAAGTCGTATTGGCATGGCAAGCATACAACTTGTTGCTTGTTTCAGTCGCGACTTGGATGTTCAGACCAACCGTAGCCAAACGTATGAGCGAACGGTTTTTGCCGATTGATTGTCTGGAAGTGGACGTCGCAGATACCAAAGGTGCCTTCGTAGCGACGGCAGACACTATTGACGTGTCAGAAGGAGGAATGAGACTTCGCTCACAGCAGGCTCTGAATAGCGAACGATACAAAGTGCTATTTGACAACGAATGGGCCGATGTTGAAGTCCTTCGATGTGTTAGAATAAGCGCGAGTGAATGGCACATCTCCTTGGTGTTTTCGGACCCCAACGCTGTATCTGACCATATTGTAAGGCTGATCTACTCGCAGAGCTTTAAAGCAGAGATCCTTTGAAGTGCGTGCTGTGTAGCCGAAGCGCGCACAGGTCTGACAAGTCTCTCTGGACGTGTCGCGGTTTGATGCCGCTCCTTTGATAGAATGTATTGCGGCTTTGCTTGGTTCCGGATTTCTGTCTCATCTCCACTCCCGGGTGGTTACGATGTGCCAGAAACCCTCCCTTATCAAATCGACCTAAACTGTCCCAATGGTGCTGACGTCGGACAATGGGCGCTGCGAGTAGAACGATGGATAGGAACGCGAAAATTCAAGTCGCTCAGTCCGGTACACCAACTTCTGCTAAAGCGGCCAGCCATCGGTCACGCGGCGCGGCAACCGTCCAATTCCGAGCATTGGTTTCAACTTCTCGCGCAAGCGTCCAATCCGGGTATCGCTCGAGAAACGACCGGGCCGCCATCTGAGCCGCCACGCGGTCCTGAAGACACAAATGAACGACCGAAAGCAGCTTCAGCGCCTCAGGTGGGATCACAGGGATCGCCTGCAGGACGTCCAATGCGCCCTCGCAATCGTTGCCCTGCCATGCGGACCAGGCGCGCATCCAAAGCGTCACGGTATCCTGGATCGGGTCGATGCGTGCGACGCGTTCCAGCACCCTATGCACATCGTCGAGACGGTCGGAATAGATATAGGCCTGCGCCAGCGCGTTCAAAACGGTGATCGACGATGGGTTCAACGCAGCCGAGACTTCTAAAGCCGCGACTGATCGCTCGATCTCACCCTGCTGCATCAGCACCCGGCCCAAAGCGAAATGTGTGATGTAGTTCTGCGGAGCCAGTTCCACGGCGCGCCGCGCGAGCGTCTCTGCCTCGGTGAGCAGGTCTTCGGTGCTTTCGCCCGACCAGCCGAAGCGCACACCGATCCTCAGCATCAATGCGCGGCCGACATATCCCCATTCCGACTCCGGGAACCTTTCAATCGACTCCTGCGTCAGGGCGAGCGCATCGATCCAGCGGTCCGGGCCCGGCGCGGATTGAAACAGCACCCGAACGCGCTTGTCGAGGATCAGCGCATCGACCTGGCCTTCGGGCCGCGCCGCCGCCGCGTTGATTGCGACGACCGAACTGCTGATGGCGTGCGCGACGCGGTAGGCAATCGTGTCGTTGACGTCGAACATGTCCTCGAGCGGCACCTCGAAACGATCGACCCACACATTGGTGAGATCGCTGGCATCGATCATCTGAACCGAGATGCGCAGAGTGCCATTTTGGACAACATGGCTGCCTTGCACGAGGAAATTCGCGCCCAACTGCTCTGCGATGTCGCGCAGCGGTGCCGATGTATCCCGAAAGCCGAAGCTCGAATGGCGGGCGATCACGTCGAATTCGGAGTAACGTGCCAATGAATTGATGATGTCTTCGCTGACGGAATCCCCAAGGGGCAGCGCAGGGTCCGAAGGTCCAAGGTCCTCAAATGGCAGGACCGCAATTACGGATCGCGAAGACAAGCGATGATCGGCCCCTGTGGCCCAAAGAACCGCGAGCGCCAGCATGCCCAGGGCGGCAGCGACGCCCCCGATGGTCCACCAACGACTGTGCGCCGTGGCCGCCACTGGCGGTTGCGCCTCCGATACCGCCAGTCTGTAGCCCCTGCGCGGGATCGTCTCGACGATGGTTTTATCGCAGTCGCCAAGCGCCCTTCGAATTTCCGCGATGCATTGCGCCAGGCCTTCATCCCCACCCTGTCGTTCCTGCCAAATCTCAGCCACAAGGGCCGCACGCTCGACCACTTCGTTTGGCTTCGACGCCAGCAAACGAAGTACTTCGCGCGCCTGAAATCGCAGCGGTATCTGGTGTCCCCGCGCATCGGTGAGACCGCCTTTTTCAAGATTGATCGAGATGTCACCGAGCTGAATTTCAGAACTCTTCATGATTTCTAATTTGCACGAAATGGCGATCGTCACCTGCAATGACCCTACAGCATTGTACGATAGCGGCCAAACCGCCCGGGGATGTCGCATCGAGAGCTGAGCCAAATCAGGAGAGGTCTCATGAATATATCACAGCGCACCGACACCAGGTTGCCGTCCCTTGCCGCCGTCGCAGCAGGCGTTGGGATCGCTTTATTTGGACTGGTGAACAGCGCGGCAGCAGACACACTTCCCATGAGCTGGGTTCCACCCAGCGGCATGGAACCAGGGCCCATCGACGGCACCGAGGCGCTCCTGCACAGAAGCAGTGCCGGTATCTCCGCGCAGCTTCGCACCACGGGTCTGACGCCGGGACATGTGGTGACGCTTTGGGTTGTGGCAATCCAGAACCCTGACCTGTGCGCCGCAAACCCGTGCTCACCCGTTGAGGCGATGGGTGAAGGCGTTGCAATGAACACGGTCGCGATAAATGGCGGCGGTGCCGTCGTGGATGCAGAGGGCGCGGTCAGGATTTCGAGTATCCTGCCGTCGGGTGCGGTCACCGGCAACATGTTCGACTCAAACCTCGACGCTCCGGAGACAACCGAAGTCCATCTTGTGCTTCACGATCACGGACCGATCATTGCAGGCGAAGAAGCGGATATGCTTGGGTCGTATCGCGGTGGCTGCACCGATGAGAGCATTCCGCCCTACTACCCCGCTAGTGCGATGACTGACGGGCTCCCCGGGCCAAATAGTTGCAATACGGCGCAAGTCGCACTTTTCGTGCCCAGCGACAGCATGAATTGAACGGCGTTGAAACGTGTAGGTGCCGCACCGGCATGGAGCGGCACCTCAGAGCGGCGTCATGCCTTGGTTCAGTGCCTTGAAAGATGCACGTCAACAGATTTGCGCCCGAACAACGTCCGGGCGTTACAGCAGGGACACCAGACCTCAAGACGAACCATCGGCCGCTTCGTCCACGGTCGAGACTTGGAGCACGCGAATGCCCACGACGGCTCCTCACGGCTGCAGTCGCCAGCGACGAGAGGAATCCGATGTCGCCGAGGCGACACCTTTCCCACTACTCGATCCCCAA
>JBCBHD010000215.1:0-5379 GCA_038526115.1 Pseudomonadota bacterium
AGGATGGCCCAACTGCGTCTTTGGCCGGCGATGGCACGCTTATCTGTACACTTGTTCCTGAACGCAGCCGGATTACGGGCGCCCGAACGGATGACGTTGAATTCGATTGGTCGGCTGATGGGTGCGTGAACGGTCGCACTCAATACGGGATGAGCGGCGGCAAATGGTCCCGCGTGTTTGTCCCCAATGATGAAGCCGCAGTTTCGGTTAACAGTTACGATCCGCAAACCCGCATCTTCCAGACCGAACGATATCTCCTGCGCCAGTCGGGCATGACGGAAGCAAGGACAGCGCGTGGTGAGTACAGACCACCGGCTTGCGGCGTAACTGACGCCGCCCGCCTCTTGGGTGAGCAGCAATCCAAAGTAACTTCGCTTTTGCCAGATCGCCCGAATGAGCGGCTCGTCTATACTTGCGAAGCCAAAACCACCGGCGGAGGCTCCGGAGGAGAAGAATAAGTCATATAAAGCGTTGATCTCTACAGGGTCGTGCCTTCATACAAGGCGCCTGATAAGCAATTGGGGGCGTCCAAATGCACGCGACTGAATCTCTTTTTCTGTTCGGCTGTCCTGCATGAGGGACTTCATCCTAAGGCTGGCGCTGTTTTTTGCAGTCATCACCGCGCCATCACCTGCGTTCGCCGATCAAAAAGACATAGATGTAGCCGCACGCGGCGTTGTGCGGGTTGTCATTATCCAGCGCACACCCGCAGGCCCCGTCTATTTTGGACACGGCACGGGCTTTGCTGTCCAGCCTGACAAGATCGTAACCAATGAGCACGTGATCAGAGAAGTGCTCAGAAGGAGCGACCTGATCCCGGTTGTCGTGCCATCTGAAGGCGATGACTTTACCGGGGCAAAGATCCTCCGGGCCGATGCGAGACGCGATCTGGCTCTGCTCGAAATCGTCGGCGATTTGCGACTGCCTCCACTCACTCTCCTGTCCAACTTCATACCCGCTGACAATCAAGTGGCGGCGATGGGATATCCCGGCGTTGTAGAGTTCCCGACCATCGAAAACAAAGGCGACCTCATAAAGAGCGCGGTTCCCATTACCACACGCGGCACTGTGTCAGCAGAGCGAGAGCGCAACGGTGTGAGCCTGTATCTGCATCAGGCGGATATTGCAGGCGGCAACTCCGGTGGGCCGCTGGTGGATGAGTGCGGGCGTGTGCTGGGCGTGAACAGCGCCGTTACCATGTCAGGACAAGGCGAAGGCGAGTTCTATTTCGCAGTGCAGAACCGCGAATTGCTCCCGTTCCTGCGTGCCGCTGAAGTGACTCCGAGAACAACCGACCTGCCATGCCGGTCTCTGGCTGATGTTCAGCGAGAGCAGGATGTGAGAAACGCCGCAGTCGCAGCCGAACAGCGTGCCGAAGAGGAAAAGCGCGCTGCCGAACTCGCCGCTCAGCGCGAAACAATCGAAACCGAAGTGCGGGAAGAACGCGAAAACATGATGGCGATCGCTGCTGTCTTGCTCGTTGTCGCGGCTGGCGTTGGGGTGTTCGCAGCGATGAACCTTCAGAACGCACACAGTCGTCCGCGTGGACTGATCCTTGGCGGCATTGCCGGGGTCGCGGCCATTGGAGCGGCCATGGTCTGGATCGCCAGACCGGGCGATTCAGATGTGGAAGATCGCCTGGCCAATGGAAAAAGCGAAGGATCGTCCGATGATCAGTCAGGCACAACAGGCTTTGCAGCCGGCCCGGTTATCTGCGCGCTCGATCTAGAACGAAGCAGGGCGACCGGCGATCCAAAGCGCGATCATGAATTCGAATGGGTTGAAGCGGGATGTCACGGCACAACGCAATATGAGCTTCGCGGCGAGAGTTGGGAGCGCATATTCGTACCGCAGGAAGATTACATGGTTCGGACCGCGTCGATCAATCCAGCGACCGGGGAATACCGCGTAGAACGCTACCTGCTCCCCCGGAGCCAATGGCAAATCGCACGCGATACCCGCATGAGTTACGACCCACCAAGCTGCGGCGCGCTAAACGGTTCAGAGCGATTGGGTGACCTGCAAGACAGAGTCTTCGATTTGCTGCCCAGCGAGCCGGATGAACGGCTGGTTTACACCTGCAGGAATAAGTAGCGCAGGATTGGGGCGAGACAGCCCCAATCCGCTGAGCCGCTAGACGACAGATTAAGCCGCCAGTGCCTCCCCGCTTAGCGTGATGCGATGCATTTCGCGGGCGTGGCCCTGATAATCGTTCATCGCATTGTGCCAGCTGGTGCGGTTGTCCCAGATCGCCACCGTGCCGGGCTTCCACTGCAAGCGGCACTGATTGTCATCCGTCAGAGCGGCGTCGAGAAGCTTTTGCAGCAGCGGCATACTCTCCTCACGGGTCTGACCGACAAAGTGGATTGTGAAGCCGCTATTGACATAAAGCAGCTTGCGGCCGGTCTGCGGGTGACGGATCACAACCGGGTGGATCGCACCGGTCTTCAAATTCTGCCCACGCAGATTCTAGCCCATGTCGGTCTGCGCATACAGGCCGCCTTCTTCATAGACATGATCGGCGGTGTGATACGCTTCCAGGCCTTCGATCTCGGCTTTCAGCTCATCGGAAAGCGCATCGTAGGCTGCGCCCATATGCGCCCACATTGTATCGCCACCGGTTGGCGGAAGCACACGTGCCACAAGAACAGAACCCATGGCCGGGATCTGATCATAGGAGTGGTCCGTATGCCAAGCACCGCCGATATTGGTTTGCTGGTCTGGATCTTTCTTCACCACCGCAATTTCGTTGAAGTCTTCTTGCAGCGGAAATAGTTGTTCACATCGATTCCGCCCCAACGGCGACCAAACTTGATATGATCTTCGGGTGAGAATTCCTGATCGCGGAAAACAGCAACGCCATGTTCGTAGATGGTCTGCTTGATCTGTTCCATTTCGGCATCGGTGCAATTGGCAAGCGAAATGCCAGAGACTTCGACCCCGCACTTGGGCGCCATTGCGGTCAATTCCAATATTCCTCTCCCTCAACGTCGTTGCGTCGTTACGGGCAACATTAACGCGAAGATGCGTGTTGTAAAACACTCCTGTCGCAAAACGCGATGGAGTCGGCTTGCCTTCCAAAGGGGGCAATGCTAGGCGCGCGCCAGCTTCTGACGGGAGGCCTTTGCGTCGCCCGTAAAACTGAAGCGAAGCATCGTATTTTTCTTCGATCCTAAAGGACCAAGAACGCGTGGATATTTCCGCCGGTATTCAGGCTAGCCTGGCAGGGCGTTACGCCTCAGCCCTATTTGAATTGGCCAGTGAGAACGGGACCGTGACCGCGGTCGAATCCGATCTCGAAACCCTTGGTGCTACGCTCAGCGAGTCGGAAGACCTGACTGAAGCGACCACCAATCCTCAGCTGTCGCGAGCTGAACAGGGTGAAGCTGTAGCAGCGGTGGCCAAGCATCTTGGCCTTTCTGATCTCACCACCAGTTTTCTTGGCGTGCTTGCGGGCAATCGCCGGTTGTCAAAACTGCCCGACATGGTCCGGGCGTTCAAAACCATCGCGGCGTCTCAGCGCGGCGAAGTGACAGCAACCGTTACAAGTGCGCATCCGCTTACGAAGACTCAGCTCAGCGCGCTGAAGGACAAACTTACTATTCGCGAAGGTCGCACTGTCATGCTCGACTCCAGCGTCGATCCTGATCTGCTGGGCGGTCTCGTCGTCACCATTGGATCGCAGCGCATTGATGCCTCGATCCGCACCCGTCTCAACTCGCTTTCCCAGGCAATGAAGGCCTAAAGGACTACAATCATGGAAATCCGCGCCGCAGAAATCTCCAAGGTCATTAAGGACCAGATCGCCAATTTCGGTACAGAAGCCGAAGTCAGCGAAGTCGGCTCCGTGCTCAGCGTTGGTGACGGTATCGCCCGCATCCACGGCCTCGATCAGGTCCAAGCTGGTGAGATGGTCGAATTCGCCAATGGCGTTCAGGGCATGGCTCTGAACCTCGAAGCCGACAATGTTGGTGCCGTGATCTTCGGCTCTGACGCCGAGATTAAAGAAGGCGACACCGTCAAGCGAACCGGCACGATTGTGGACGTTCCCGTCGGCAAGGGCCTGCTAGGCCGCGTGGTCGATGCACTTGGAAACCCGATCGATGGCAAAGGCCCGATTGAAAACGTGGAACGTCAGCGCGTCGAAGTGAAAGCGCCGGGCATTATCCCGCGTGAGTCTGTCAGCGAACCAGTGCAGACCGGCCTCAAAGCGGTTGACGCTCTTGTCCCGGTTGGCCGTGGCCAGCGCGAACTGATCATTGGTGACCGCCAGACGGGTAAGACCGCCGTCGCGATTGACACCTTCATCAACCAGAAGACAGTCAACGAAGGCGACGACGAGAAGAAGAAACTCTACTGCGTCTATGTCGCGGTCGGTCAAAAGCGTTCGACAGTTGCTCAGATCGTGAAGCAGCTCGAAGAGAATGGCGCGATGGAATATTCCATTGTTATTGCCGCGACCGCTTCGGAGCCTGCACCGCTTCAGTACCTCGCGCCTTACACCGGCTGCGCGATGGGCGAGTTCTTCCGCGACAACGGCATGCACGCCGTGATCGTGTACGATGACCTCTCGAAGCAAGCCGTGGCCTATCGTCAGATGTCGCTGCTGCTGCGTCGTCCTCCAGGCCGTGAAGCCTACCCAGGTGACGTGTTCTATCTGCACAGCCGCTTGCTTGAGCGCGCTGCAAAGATGAACGAAGACAATGGCCACGGATCGCTGACCGCTCTGCCGATCATTGAGACTCAGGCGGGCGACGTCTCGGCCTATATTCCGACCAATGTGATCTCGATCACCGACGGGCAGATCTTCCTTGAAACCGACCTGTTTTATCAGGGTATCCGCCCGGCGATTAACGTCGGTCTCTCGGTTTCGCGTGTGGGCGGTGCCGCTCAGACCAAGGCGATGAAGAAGGTTTCGGGCTCAATGAAGCTCGACCTCGCCCAGTATCGCGAAATGGCTGCCTTCGCGCAGTTCGGTTCGGACCTCGACGCGGCGACGCAAAAGCTGCTTAACCGCGGTGCACGCCTGACCGAGCTGCTGAAGCAAGCCCAGTTCTCGCCAATGCCGTTTGAAGAGCAGACAGTTTCGATCTTTGCCGGGACCAACGGCTACATCGACGAAGTCGCTGTTGAGCGCGTGGGCGAATACGAAGAGCAGATGCTCGCACACTTCCGCGCCGAACACGCCGACATTCTCGGTGAAATTCGCGAGAGCAAGAAGTTCGAAGGTGATGTGAAGGATCGCACCGTCGCGGCTCTCGAAGCTTTCGCCAAGCAGTTCGCATAAGGGAGCGCCTTAAGTGCCCTCATTGAAGGAACTCAAGGATCGGATCGGGTCGGTTAAATCGACCCAGAAGATCACCAAGGCCAAGCAGATGG
>JBCBHD010000216.1:0-5376 GCA_038526115.1 Pseudomonadota bacterium
CTACCTATGTGATTAGGTTTCAGGTTGCAACTAGAAACTGAATTTTTTTTGGTCCTCGCGCCGAAACTGGTTAGAAAGGTTGCGAGGAAAGGACTGATATGGGCGATATAAGAGAACCACTTCGCGAATTGATCGAATGCGGTCTGCCGCAAGCACTTGAAGTTATGGGAGAACGTTGGTCTTTCATGATTCTCCGTGCGAGCTTTAACGGACTCAAGCATTTCGAAGAGTTCCTCAGCGAACTCGGAATCGCGCGTAACATTCTTTCAAACAGGCTCGCGAAACTTGTCGAGCACGGCATCCTCAAACGCGAGCCATGCGAAGATGATCGCCGGAAAATCGAATACCGCTTGACCGAAAAAGGCTTCGATTTGCTGCCTGCGATGATCGCGCTGCGGCAGTGGGGCCAGAAATACGGCGCAGAATTCGTGGCTGAAGATCCAGTGTTGGTCGATCAGAAGGATCGACTTCCAATCGGGCCGGTTTCCATTCTGGCGCACGATGGCCGTATCCTGACTCACGAAGATCTCTGGATGGTGCGCCGCGCTGATGTTGGCAAACGCGCAGACGGCACCATCGCCGAATGCTGCGGCAGGGTCGATACCGGCGATGTGGTGGATATCGAAGCTGCCAAGAAAGCCGCCGCGGGATAACTCACATAAATTGAGCGCACACTGGCTGCGCTCAGCCACGCGATTGGATACACAACCGCAATGAACGTCATTGCGGCCCCAGACATACACGACATTCTGCGCCAGACCTTCGGTTTTGCCGGGTTTCGAGGACAGCAGGAAGCGGTCATCTCCCGCATCATGCGCGGCGATCACACGTTGGCGCTTATGCCAACCGGCGCGGGCAAATCGCTGTGCTATCAGATCCCGGCATTGGCTCTGCCCGGCGTGGCAATCGTGATTTCACCGCTCATAGCTTTGATGCACGATCAGATCCGTGCGGCGAAATCAGTTGGCATCCGGGCAGCGTCCATGACCTCCGCTGATCAGGATAACGCTGCGACCGCACGGGCCTTGCGAGCGGGTGAACTCGATCTTCTCTATGTTGCCCCAGAAAGGGCCAACACCGCTGGATTCCAATCGCTGCTCGCCGACGCTCACATCGCGCTGTTTGCCATCGACGAAGCGCATTGCGTTTCCGAATGGGGGCATGATTTCCGGCCGGATTATCGCGCACTCAGGCCCATGCTCGACCGGTTTGAGCATGTCCCCCGCCTTGCGCTTACGGCCACGGCGGACCGGGCCACGCGCAGTGATGTGCTGCGGCAATTGGGGATCGCGGAAGAAGGCCTGATCGTCGCCGGATTCGACCGCCCCAATATTCGCTATTCGATCGCCCCGCGTGACAATATCGGTCGACAGCTCACTGATTTCATATCCCGCACGCCCGGCGCTGGCATCGTCTACGCGCAAAGCCGCAAGGCGACCGAACAACTTGCTGAGCGTCTTGCGGAAACGGGGCGTCCGGTGGGCGCTTACCACGCAGGGCTGCCGCCAGAGCGCCGGGCCGAGGTGCAGGCCGAGTTCGTTCGATCCGAGGATATGGTAATGGTAGCCACCATCGCTTTTGGCATGGGGATCGACAAGCCAGATGTGCGCTTCGTGCTCCATGCGGGCCTGCCAAAATCGATCGAGGCGTATTATCAGGAAACAGGGCGCGCGGGTCGCGATGGGGATCCTGCAGAGGCGCAGCTTTTCTGGAGTGCCAACGATTTTTCCAAGGCCCGGCAATGGCTGGACGATGTGGAACTCGATCGTTTGGCCAGCGAAAGAGCAAGGCTGAATGCGTTGGCCGGGTTGGTGGAAAGCCCGACCTGTCGTCGAGCAATCCTGCTGAAGCATTTCGGGGAAGAACCGCCTGAGATCTGCGGCAATTGCGATAACTGCCTGGAGCCTCCGCACGTCCTCGACGTGACTGAAGTGGCGCAGAAGCTGCTAAGCGCGGTTTATCGGACCGGGCAGAGCTTTGGCATCGGTCATGTCGAGAAAGTGTTGCTGGGTCGCGAAGATGATCGCGTGCGGCGACGTGGCCATGATGCGCTTTCCGTGTTCGGTATTATCGGCGATGATGATGCAGCCCTCCTGCGCCCGGCCATGCGAATGGCTGTCGCGCATGAGATGCTAGTCACGACTGAGCATGGCGGCCTGGCCCTGGGCGACGCCGCTCGTCCGGTGCTGAAGGGCGAGCGTGCCGTCATGATCGCTGAGCCGCCTAAGAAGAAACGTCGTCAGCGGGGGTCAAAGGGAGCCTCCGACGCCAACCCAATTGGTGATCCGCTGTTCGATGCACTTCGGGCGAAACGCGCCGAGCTGGCAAAGGCAAACAATGTCCCTGCCTATGTTATCTTTCACGACAGCGTGCTGCGTGAAATGGCACGCGCAAGGCCGACCAGCCTCAATGCGATGAGCGAGCTATCGGGTGTCGGTGCGAAGAAGCTGGACACCTATGGCGAGGCGTTTTGCGAGGTGGTGATCAGTTTCGCATAGGGCATCGCTAACCCGCCGACTTTAGGGTCAACTATCTGCCGTTTTGCTCTTATGGTCTGTTGTCTGTCGCGTATTCAGGCTGGTTTTTCCAACCGCATCATCAGCGAGGCCGCAGCCGCGATAGCGGCGCCAATCGCGAGTATCAGGAAGCAATCCTGATAGGCCATGATCAGCGCTTCCCGCTGGACAAGGTCTGCATAGATCTGACCGAAAGCTTCATTCTCGAGGTTGTTCGTACCCGTTATCTGGCGTTGAAGCGTATCACGACTGATGTTGGCCAAGCCGCCTGACTGACCCAGTCCATTCGAGAGGAAGGCGAAGTATTGCGCAGTCCATACTGTAAGCAGGCTGGACGTGGCCGCCACCCCGACCGCACCACCGAGATTGCGCACCAGAAATACCAGGCTCGATGCGCCGGGAACCACTTCGGCTTTGAGTGTGGCCATCATGCTTGTTTGCGCGACTGTCACCGCAATCATCACACCGACACCGCGAAGGATTTGGAGCGCAAGGAAATCGTTTCCGCTCCATTGATCGGTAACATTTCCAGCGGTTGCGAACCCGATTGCCGCAAGCGCGAAGCCGACAAACATCGGGATGCGTGGATCGACTTTGTGAACATGCCTGCCGATCGTAAAGCCAGTCAGAAGCATGGCAGCGCCAGAAGCGAACACGGTCAGTCCAATTTCTGTGGGCGTGTATTCCAGCACTTCACCCAGGAATAGGGGCAACAGGAATGTCCCGCCGAGAAGGGTGATGCCGGATGTGAACAGCATCACGAGGCCAATCACGAAGTTTCGGTCTGCCAATGCGGCAAATTCAAGGATTGGGTTACGGACCCGCAGCTGGTTGTAGACAAATCCGACAACGCAGATCGCTGTGAGAAAGGCAACGATTACAATGCTATCGCTGTTGAACCAGCGCTCTGTTGTCCCTTCTTCCAACAAGTACTCGAAGGCCACGAGAATGAAGGCCAGCAATATGAATCCCACCCGATCGATATGCGAAGTGGTGGGTTCTGGTGCAGCATCGGCGCGCGTCTTCACAAACACGTAGAACGCGCTCCAGAGCGCGGGAACGATATTGATGAAAAAGAGCCAACGCCAACCGCCAATATCCGTGATGAGACCACCAAAGGTCGGCCCCAATGTCGGAGCGAGGGTGGCGGAAAGGCTGAGGAGGAGGCTGTTGCGCGGCCGCTCCTCAAAAGACATCGCGGAAAAAGCATAGGCGAAGACTGCCGGCAACATGGCCCCGCCAGCGAAGCCCTGCAAAGCCCGGGCAGCGATGAGAAAATCGATATCATCGGCAATGCCCGCCAGCACGCTGGAGACAGCGAATGCAAACGCCGACACACAATAGACCCGAACAATTCCCCATCTCCGGATCCAGTGTGCGGTGAGCGGAATTGCGAGGATCTCAGCGGTCAGATACGCTGTTTGAATCTTGCTGACTTCTTCGTTGGTGACACTCAAATCACTGCGAAGCTGTTCAATGGATGCGGAGACAATCTGCACATCCAGCATCGCCAGAAACTGGCCGACCAGAAGAACGTAGAAGACCTTTCTCTGCCGGCTTGTTGGATCGCTCAAAGTGTCACTCTTTGATCCGTATGGACACGTTCAAGGAAAGCCCGGGCCGAAGTAACTGGTAATCATCGGGATTGGTCAGCCGGATGCGAACGGGAAGCCTCTGCACGACACGGGTAAAAGTGCCGGCTGCGTTGTTCACGGGCAGGATCGCAAATTGCGAACCAGTGGCCGGGGCGAGGCTGTCAACAACCCCTTCAAAGGTCTGATTTCCGTACGCATCAGCCTGAATTTGCGCCTTCTGGCCGGGCTTAATCGCAGCGATATCCGTCTCTTTGAAGTTGGCAATAATGTACCGCCCGGAATCGGGTACGATAAACAAGAGGGTTTCACCGAGATTGAGCCGCTGCCCAAGCCGTGCGGTAAGATTGGCAACTGTGCCGCTCACCGGCGCACGAATGCTGGAAAGTGCCAGATTGCGTTCGAGGCCTTCGATATCTCTGACTGTCACGCCGATTTGCGCAGCCGCTTCCTGTTGCTCTGCCTCGCGCGCTGCGATCCTGCTTTTGTTGCTGGCTATCTCTGCTCGGGCTCTTGCGACTGCAGCTGCGGCCTTGCGAGCATCCGCTTCTGCGGTTTCCAGCGCTTGCTTTGTCACCCAGCCTTGATCCGCGAGGTTGCGGAACCGGTTCAGATCGGCATCAACGCGAGCCTTTTCCGCTTGAGAAGAGGCCAGTTCGGCTGCGCTTTCAGCGACCGTGGCCTGTTCCGCGTCAACCAGAGTTTTCGCTGATTCGATTGCGGCCTGAAGGGCGGTCAATTCGGCCTGTCCGCGACTGCGAGCGATCCGCGCATCTTCCAGATCAAGCAAGACCAGCAGATCTCCGGCCTCCACGCGCACGTTTTCACGAGCCTCAATAGTCTCGATCAAGCCTTCGACCGGTGTTGTAACGGGGACAATATCTGCGTGCGCGTAGGCTGCGTCCGTGCGCGCATAGTGCAGCGAATCCCAATACCACCAGCCTGCAACGCCGATCGTTATGAGCAGTGCCAAGGCCAGCGTCAGCGATGATTTGAGGCCGATAGACCGCTTGGCCTGATTGTCGGACTCCAGCGCGGAATCCGGATCGTCCGTTGCGGAAGGGGCTGGCGGCTTCTCAGCCAATGATCGACTTCATTCGGTAAGAGAAATCACCGGTCTCGCTGGAGTCAAAGCCTAAGATCAGAGCTGAAAGTCGCGGCATAGAGAGTGTGGTGATTCCTCGGTTTGCGGCGCCTAAAGCAGCCCGACAATGTCACGAACCGACTTCACAATCGGCTGCGCTATCGTCCGAGCTTTCTCAGCGCCC
>JBCBHD010000217.1:0-5371 GCA_038526115.1 Pseudomonadota bacterium
TTGCTGAAGTCACGATTGAGGCTGAGATCATCAATCCAACGCAGCGCCAGGTTGAACGACAGAGATATCCATCTCAGACAGGACAAGTTGCGGCCCTTCCTCGCCTCTATCAATCCCGTCAACCAGAGCGGTCAGCGAAGGGTTTGCAAAGGCATCAGAGGGTGGCTGCGATGCGGTAGCAGGCGGCGCAATAGCGAGAGCCGCGCTCAAAACCAGAGCTGCCAATACATGCAAACGACTTTTGATTGATTGAAACCGACCCATTTTGTCCCCCTTGCCCGATATGCCCCACAGCACAGCCTGAATGGCGCTAGCCTAAGTCTGGTGAGGCAAGATGAACCCGAGATGTCCGTGTGAAAGTCAGAGGACGAGTTCACAATCGCGGCGAAATGTGTGGGAGGCAATGCCAGCCTCCCACCTCTTACAGTCTTGGATCAACCGGCTCGCTTTCCATAGCTAGAACACCAAAGGCACATTGGTGGACATGGCTAAATGGCGCGTTCTCCACGAAGCGATGTAGGCCTTCCATACCAAGCGCGAATTCACGCAAGGCCATCCGGCGTTTCTGACCAAGCCCGCGCCGTTTCAGCCGCTGGAGGTTCTCAGGCATGTCGTAATCAGGGCCATAGATGATCCGTAGATATTCCTTGCCCCGAACCTTGATCGCGGGCTGAACAAGACCTCTTTTGCCCCGGACCGAGAATGGCAGCGGTTTGACCACCATACCTTCGCCGCCATCGGCAGTGATTTCTTCCCACCAGCCGATCGCCTTTGCGACCTGAGCTTCATCGGCCAAGTCGACGACATGATAGGGCGTCGCCGTAATCAGGCTTGGATCAGCCTCAGCAAGACGGTGAGCATGGCTCATATGCCAAACGTGGTCTTTGTCTGAGTGCACAGCGTTGCCAGATGCGAGCAGATGGAACGGAGCGATTTCGATGTCGTCAAAGCTCTCCGTTTCACCGACATAGTGGTTGTAGGCCGTACGATAGGCATGCGCATTGGCTTGCCGGGTTACGGATTGATCCAGCAAGTCATCAATGGGCAGACCTCGCGCCTTCGCCGCCTCAAACAGCCGAACCGTCTCATCAAGACCTGCGACAGACGCAGCCCCAACAGGTGCGTATTGCTGACTGATGAGACCGCTCGCTTTCAGGTTCCACGGCATGATCTCTGCATCCCACAGCGCCCAGTCTGCATCGAGCTCATCCCACATTCCGCAGGCCTGCATTGCGCCATGCATGCGTTCCACGACTGCCTTTTCGTGGCTCTCATCTGGAAAGAAGCGCCGACCGGTCCGGCTTACGACAATTCCCGTTGATCCATCGCTCACGTCAAAGCGTTTCGCGGCCGCCTTAGCATCACGAGCGAGCGTGATAAGCGCGCGCGAACCCATATGCTTCTTTTCAACCACGACAGTGTCGATGCCCTGCCCCCGAAAGTAAGCAAAGGCTTCTTCGGGCCGCTCAAGCCAGCCGTCTTTCTCACTGGTTTCAGGCGGCGACATGGTTGGCGGTAGGTGGACGAGCCAACGCGGATCAGCCGCAAAACGGCTCATCACTTCGAGCGCCGCAGCGCTTTCGTCTTCGCGCACCATGACGATGCCTAAGTCGCGGGTTTCAATCGCCTGCTTGCCCAGAACATGCGCGATATTGAGCTTCCCAGCATCGCGATCTTCACGAGTGGTTTCCGCCTCAAGGGGCTTAACCGGCTCGTAATAGGTCTTCTCTGCCGGAACCTCGACAAGCTCCATCTCGGGATATTGCAGCGCGGTCAGCTTACCGCCGAACACACAGCCGGTGTCGATGCAGATCGTGCCGTTGGTCCATTGCGCTTCTGGCACTGGCGTGTGGCCGTAAACGACTTTGGCTTTGCCCGAATACTCAGCCGCCCAGTTAAACCGCACAGGCAGGCCATATTCATCGGTTTCGCCGGTCGTTTCGCCATACATGCAGAAGCTGCGGATCGCGCCAGAGGCACGGCCCTGCATTTCTTCTTTGAGGCCAGCATGAGCGACCACAAGGTTGCCATCATCCAGCACATAGTGGCTGATCAGACCATCGAGCCATTCGCGCATATCCTGTTTGAACTCGTCGCTTTCCGCTTCGAGCTGATCGACCGTTTCAGCAAGGCCATGAGTGAGTTTAACCTTGCGCCCATCGAGGAAGCGTTTGAGCTTGTCATCATGGTTGCCGACGACCGCCAAAGCGATGCCGCTATCGACCATATTTTTGGCAATCCGCAGCACATCAGGCGAACGCGGGCCGCGATCAACCAGATCTCCCACAAACACAGCCTTGCGTCCCGCAGGCGCTTTCACCTCAGGTTCGCCATCTTTCCACTCGATCGAGTAGCCCAGCTTGACCAGCAAGGTCTCAAGCTCATCAGCGCAGCCGTGAATATCGCCGATAATGTCGAACGGGCCGACCTCTTCGCGCCGGTCATTCCAAAGCTTGGCACGCGAGATCTTCACAGCGTCAATCTCTTCCACTGAGTTCAAGACGTGCGTCGCGCGGATGCCCTCACGCTTTATGTTCCGGAACGAGCGTTTGAGATCGATCATCTGCCGCTTCACTGGTCCCGGTCCAAACTGCCGATCTGGCCGCTGCTTATTGCGCTCAATCGCGAGGCTTTCTGGAAGCCTAAAGACAATTCCGACAGGAAGGGCGTGCCATTTGCGAGCCAGCGCCACCATCGATTTGCGCGCAGCCGGCTGGACATTGGTCGCATCGACCACCGTCAGCTTGCGGTTCTTAAGCCGCTTTTCGATGATCGCTTTGACGATGTCGAATGCATCACCCGTCACCGACTGATCGGTCTCATCATCGCTAACCCAGCCCCGCGCTTTGTCAGAGGACACAACTTCAGTCGGCAAAAAGTGCTTTGCCGCAAAAGTCGACTTGCCCGTGCCTGACGCGCCGATCAGCAAGACCAGCGCGAACTCGGGAATGGAAATCTCTTTGGTCTCAGTCATAATTCATATCTTTGATAATTTCTCTGAAGAGCCGATCCGCTTCCGGGCGCAAATCAACTCTGCTCTTCTCAATTTCTGATGCCGCATGACGGGCGTGCTCGAATTCGGATTGAACTAGCGCGTCGATCAACGGTTCTCGCGCGCCAGTGCCAAGCTCTTTCGCTTTGCTCTTGGCCTCAAGGATGCTGGCCAGCCGCTGCGTCGTTTGCGCATCCAGATCACAGCCATCCAGCAGCGCCTGAAAGTTCATCGGCGGGATGATCTCTGGGTGCAGCCGGGTCCAGCGGATCGCCATCGCAGGCCTCACCACATAGAGGTATTTTTTGAGGCTGATTTCGTCTCGCCCGTCGATGTATGTGTTCCACTGCCGCTCGCCGAGACGGCGATAGTGGTTGAGGCACGCTAACCCATGCGCAACTTGCCCACTGAATTGGATGAGCTTCTCGCACACATCGTCATGCCAGATGTATCGGACCGGACTGGACAACCATTCGAGCAAAACCGGGTTTGGCTTAAGCAACAGCCCGAGTGCTTTTTGAATGTCCCAGCCATTGACGTCCCAATCATCTTCAATGGGTCGTTCAATGACATCGCGCCCCGGGTGAATGGACAGATACCAATCAGCCGGGCGTGCATATACGAAGCGAACATCATAGTCGCTGTCCGGGGAGGGAAAGCCCCAAGCCCTGCTTCCGCTTTCGATCGCGAACAGAATGCGCACGCCTTCAGTCTGCTCAACTTCGCTAAGCTGAGACAGGATTTGCGAGCGGATTTCCGGTGAGATCGAAGACTGAAACTGCTTCATTTCGAGCCTCCATCACTTCGCCGAAAGACCGCCATCTGGGTTGGCGCGCCGTGCACTTCGTGCACTTCGCCGATAGTCTTGAAGGTCACGTCATAGCCAAACTTCTCGGCCTGAGCCTTCGACCAATCCTCAAACTCTGACCGCGTCCATTCAAACCGATGGTCAGGGTGGCGCAGTGCACCCGGTTCCATGCCCTCGAAGAGCACGTTGTATTCGCTGTTGGGTGTGCTCATCAGCACGGTGGCTGGTTTCGCTTGACCGAAAAGCGCGTCCGCAAAGGCCGGCAGCCGTTCGGCATCCATATGTTCAATCACTTCGACAACGGTCGCGGCATCAAAACCTTTGAGCCGGTCATCGCGGTAAACAAGCGAGCCTTGGACAAGCTCGATCCGTTCGCGCTGGTGGTCGCCCATCCGCTCGAACTTCAATTTCTCCGCAGCAATGCTGAGCACTTGCGGTGCGACTTCCACCCCCAGGATCTTGCGGAACTGAGGTTTCTGAACCAGCCGCTTGAGCAGCTTACCTTCACCGCAGCCAAGATCGAGCACAGACGAAGCGCCAGACCGCTCGAGTTCAGCCATGACCGAAAGCATGCGCTGTTCGTTCAGCCGGATAGGCTTCTCGATAGCGTCTTCAGCTTGGTCCTTTCTCGCCATGGCCTCTGCAGACTCGGGCTCCACACTCTCATCAAGCCGCCTTAGAGCCGCGCGAGAAAGCGAACGAAAACGCAAGTAGCGCTTCGCAATAAGATCCTTGTGCGGATGCCCTTCGAGCCAGCCTTCACCTTTGCGAAGCAGCTTCTCCACCTCATCATCGCCCATGTAGTAGTGCTTATTGGCATCAAGGACGGGAATGAGAACGTAGAGATGGTTGAGCAGGTCAGCGACCTTCTGCGAGCCACTGATCGTGAGCTTCACATAGGGGCTATTGCCCCATTCGGGATGCTGTGGGTCAAGCTCATACGGCTCCACCGCAACGCAATAGCCCAGTGGTTCGAATAGCTGTTCGACGATCTGCTTGTCGCCGCGCACGGGTAACGGTGCGACAGTTACGGTGAGCGGTATCGCGATCTGCGCCAACTCCTGCCGATGCTTCGATCTGCCGCTCAGCGCAGTGCCAAACGCCCTCGAAAGCGCCACGGAGAGCAAAGAAGACGCCGCATAAGGCCGGTCGTTTACATATTGATCTTCGGCGCCGCTATGCCGCCCCTTACCGCGAACCAATTGGACCGGATCAATGTCGAGCGACAAAGCTGCCGTGCACGCGTCATCGCTTGCCTCAGGAAAGAACACAGTTCCCTTCCCGAAGGACAGATCAACCTCATGCAAGTTGTCCGGGTTCTTCATCAGCAAGAAGCCCAGATCAGATGCAGGTTTGTGCGTCGTTGAAATCGTCAGCAGCATGTCACCAAAAACCCAATAAAAAACCCTTCCGGATCGTCGTATCCGAAAGGGCGAAAATCACTCATCAATTCGAAGAAAAGATCAGACTTCGCCCAGTACTCCCAAATTGTTCTGGCGGGGCAATTGCGCGCACAGCGACTCTCGCGAATACATCGCGATGGCAAAGCTTGTCAGGCTGTGAGGCAGTTT
>JBCBHD010000218.1:0-5360 GCA_038526115.1 Pseudomonadota bacterium
CTGCGAGTGAAACCGCTGCCGAAACCAATCTTTATGCAGATCTTGGCGGCGAAAACACCGGCCCGATCTACACCAAGACGAAGGGCGATACTCTGGCCGTTCGTGGATACGATGTCGTCAGCTACTTCATTGACGAAGGTGTTCCTGTTGAAGGCACAGAGGATTTCACCGTCCGCTATCAGGGCTTCGACTACCGCTTCGCCAATCAGGACAACGCTGATGCGTTTGTCGCTGACCCAGCCAAGTATGCTCCGGCCTATGGTGGTTACTGCGCATGGGCAATCGGTGCCAACAACGCGCTCGCTGAAGGCGATCCGCAGGTTTATGAGATTGTCGACGGCACGCTTTACCTGAATTTCAACGAAGGCGTTCAGGAGCGTTGGGAAAAGGACATTCCGGGCTTTATCGCATCGGGTGACGAAAACTATCCGACGCATTCGCCGGATGAGCACTATCAGGACTCGTAAGTCCCAAGAACAATCAGGCTAACTCAAGCCCCCGTCGCGAAGCTCCACGAGAGGGTAAGCGGCGGGGGTTTTGATTCAGCCGCACCTCGCGTCACGGATAATGCCGGTTGCATCGAGCATCAGGTTCAGCCGCGGGCTGGCAGGGTCGGGGGCGATGTAATCCCCGCCGGGCATCACGAATCGCACTTCGTTTGAACCCGCAATCACGCCGACGATCTCACTGCGTATTTCATCGCTCGCGAGTTGCCCGATATACGGCCCCATCACATTGGCCCCGCATCTGACATTGGGATCAGTGTGCGTTCCTGCGGCATAGGGACCGGGGGCAGCGCCCGGTTTTGGCTCTGCATTTGTCGGCTGCACGTTGCCCTGTGCAGCAGCAGCCTTGCCGCCATTGATGCGCGCTGCGAAATCTTCTGCGGTATTCCCGGCGGGGTCTGAAGCGCCGTTTCCGCAAGCCGACAGAAACAGAACTGATGCCGCGCACAAAGCGCCTGAAAATCTCATAGTGAAATCCCCTTATCGCTCACCTGCGATGCCACGCGCAAAAGCGCTATGCGGGTTTCACTTTGATGACAATTTTCGCGAGCGCAATCGGTCTAACGTTAGTTGATCCACGCGAGTGACACCCATCAGCCGCATGCCGCGCTCGATCTCATCCTTGAGAATGGTCAAAGCGTGTTCGACACCATCCTGACCGGCTGCGGCTAGGGCATAGAGATACAGGCGCCCTCCAGAAGCGGCGGTTGCTCCGCTGCAAAGCGCTTTCAAGGCGTGTGTGCCGCGCCGGATACCACCATCGCAAATGATCTCGATCTCACCGCCCACCGCATCAACAATCTCCGGCAATTGATCGAATGGGCTGCGCGAGCCGTCCAATTGGCGTCCGCCGTGATTGGACAGCATGATGGCATCCGCGCCCATATCGACGGCGCGCCTGGCATCGGCGGCGCTCATCACGCCTTTCAGGACGAAAGTACCACCCCATTGTTCGCGAATGCTGGCCGCGGTGTCCCAACTCATCGACGTATCGAGCATCGTGTTGAAATATTCCGCAATGCTGACAGCTTTTGAAGATCCCTCGCTGACATGGGTGTCGAGGTTAGGAAGGGTGAACTTCTCGCGCAGCAGGTAGTCGAGCGTCCAGCGAGGCCGCGTGGCATAACTCCACACACTGGCTGGCGTGAACCGCGGAGGTGTGGTGAATCCCGATCGCAAGCAACGTTCACGCTTGCCAGATACGATTGTATCCACCGTCAGCGCGAGAGCATCGAACTGTGCTGCTTGGCACCGCTCGATCATATGCGTGTTCAGGCTTTTGTCCTTGTGAACATAGAGCTGAAACAGCTTCGGTCCGCTCGTCAACGCCGCGATTTCCTCAATCGAGCGCGTTGCCAGACTGGAAATTCCAAACCACAGCCCGAATTTCTCGGCTGCTTTCGCTACTGCCGCTTCACCCTGCCAGTGGAAAGCGCGTTGAACCGCTGTCGGAGACAGCATCAGGGGCAGGGCGCTTGGCCGTCCGAGGATCGTACAATTCGTGTCGATCGTCTCAACGCCTGCCAGCACATCAGGCACCAGATCGCAGTCTTCATAGGCGGCAGTGTTGCGCGCCTTGGTCAATTCATCATCAGCAGCGCCGTCAATATAGTCGAACACCGGGAAGGGCAGGCGGGCTTTCGCCAAGCGCCGGAAGTCATCGATATTATGGCAATCTGAAAGCCGCATATTGCAGGCTCTGGCGGATCGAGAAGGCGCTGTCGAGTGTGCTCATCGCCGAGGGCAAACAGCAAAAATCAAATTTTTTTCGATCCAACTGTCACCATTTTTGAAATCGCTGCGAACCCCAGATGTGCGCGGCCACTTGGCGGCTCTCAGGAACCCTAGCCGGTTACCCCTGCTGGCTATCCCCCTGACGAACCCCTGCCTGAAAGCCGACCTTGTGGCCGCAGCACAACACAGTTTTCAGGAGACCCCCGATGAAACTCAAATACCTCATGATTGCTGCCGCTGCGATTGCCGCTCCGGTTGCTATGACAGCCCCTGTCCAAGCCGATGGCGGTATCTTTGTTGGCGTTGAAGGCAGCCAGGTTGCTGTCAGCGGCTACGACACGGTCAGCTATTTCCAGGGCAATGGTGTTCCCGTGAAAGGCGATGCTCGCTTCATGGTGAAATACAACGGCGCAGAATGGCATTTCTCCAGTCAGTCAAACGCAGACAAGTTCAAAGCCAACCCGGAAGCGTTTGCTCCCCAATATGGCGGGCATTGCGCCTGGGCGATGAGCCGTGGTTCGCTCGCACCGGGTGACCCAACTCTCTACAAGATCCATGGCGGCAAGCTCTATCTGAACTTCAACCAGAACGTTCAGAAGACCTGGCTCGGCGATGTTGAAGGCTTCATCGCAAAATCCGATCCAGCCTGGACTAAAATTCCCGACGGTAAGCGCTTCGGCGACTGATCCGGAACCAGTTTGGCGTCCCGGCTCTTCCCCTGACCCCTGAACCCCTGAGCCGGGGCGCCATTTCCCGCGACAACCGCCACACAAGCGGAGCGCGCCATCCTCAAACTACCCCTTGATTCAGAGAGGAATTCCCAAATGTCGAAGTCACCAAACCTTGCCAAGATGCTTATGGTTGCAGGCGGTCTTGCCGTTGCCACAGCTGGTGCGCCAGCGCTTGCTGATGCGCCTTGCGGTCCAAGCGGATTCTCAAGCAGCAGTTCAAGCAGCTTCGCCGCCGAACGCGCGCAGAAGCGTGCAGAGCGCAAGGCACGCAAGGCCGCCAAGAAGCAAGCTGCAGCATGTGCAGCAGCAGCCTGCGCGGCCAATGCATGCACCGCATCGGCCTGCGCTGCGTCGGCTTGTGCCGCTAGTGCCTGTGCCGCTTCTGCATGTGCGGCTTCGGCCTGCGCTGCATCTGCCTGTGCTGCTTCGGGATGTGCCGCAGCTTGCGATGCGAGCGCTTGCGCACCGAGTGCATGTGAAGCTGGAGCTTGCGCGCCGAAAGCCTGACGGTGCGCGATTTGGATGTGGCCGGAGGAGTTGTCCTCCTAATTCCTTCGGTCACATCTCTTTTATTACTAGGTCATTCGAAGCGGACCCCTTAGCCGCTTCGGATTGTCTGAGCTCCGAAGGTCGCACTGGAGGGCTCAATGGAAAAAGCCGTTCTTCAAGGTTCAAACCTCGAAGAGCGGCTTTGACCTTTCTGGCTGACGTGATGCGTCAGTTCTTGGATTTGTCGACGAGCTTGTTTGCGCCAATCCAAGGCATCATTCCGCGCAGTTCCGCGCCAGTCTTCTCAATCGGGTGCGCTTCTGCCGCTTTGCGCGATGCTTTCAATTCGGGCTGCCCCGCACGGTTGTCGAGAACAAAGTCCTTCACGAAACGACCCGACTGAATGTCTGCCAGAACGCGCTTCATTTCCGCTTTGGTTTCATCGGTGATGATCCGCGGGCCGGTCTTGATGTCGCCGTATTCAGCCGTGTTGCTGATCGAATAGCGCATGTTGGCGATGCCGCCTTCATACAGCAGGTCCACGATCAATTTGGTTTCATGCAGACACTCGAAATAGGCCATTTCCGGCGCGTAACCGGCTTCGGTCAGTGTTTCGAAACCGGCCTGGATCAAGTGTGTGATGCCTCCGCACAGCACGGCTTGTTCGCCGAACAGGTCGGTTTCGCATTCTTCCTTGAAATTGGTTTCGATGATGCCGGATCGTCCGCCACCGACGCCGCTGGCATAGGCGAGGGCGACTTCGTGAGCTGATCCGCTTGCGTCCTGATGAACCGCAATTAGACAAGGCACACCGCCGCCGCGTTGGTATTCAGAACGAACCGTATGGCCTGGTCCTTTCGGGGCGATCATGATCACATCGATATCGGCGGGCGGTTCGATCAGGCCGAAATGGACATTGAGGCCGTGCGCAAAGGCGAGGGCGCTGCCCGGCTTCATATGGCCTGCAAGGTCGTTTTCCCAGATACCAGCCTGATGCTCATCCGGCGCGAGGATCATCAGAATGTCGGCCCATTCGGCAGCCGCGGTGTTGGACAGCACTTTGAACCCGGCATCTTCCGCTTTCTTCGCGCTTGAAGAGCCTTCGCGAAGCGCAATCGCAACCTCGGCAACACCGCTGTCGCGCAGGTTCTGCGCGTGTGCGTGACCTTGCGAACCGTATCCCAGCACCGCGATCTTTTTGGATTTGATAAGGCCGAGATCGGCATCGGCGTCGTAATAGACCTTCATTTTCGTTCCCTTTTCTAGGCGCTCTCAGCGCCTCTGATCATTCCCACAACTCCGGACCGGCCAACTTCAACCAGCCCAAGCTCGCGCATCAGCGCGATGAAACTGTCAATCTTGTCGGGCGTTCCTGTCAGCTCGAACACGAAACTGCCCGTGGTCGTATCGACCACGTTGGCGCGGAAAATTTCTGCCACACGTAGCGCTTCAACCCGTGCTTCACCGGTTCCCGCAACCTTGATCAGCGCGAGCTCGCGTTCGACATGCGGACCGGCTGTCGTGAGATCCGTGACGCCGTGAACCGGTACAAGCCGATCGAGTTGGGCTTCGATCTGATCAATCACCTGCGGAGGACCATTGGTGACGATGGTGATACGGCTGACCGCATGATCATCAGAGATATCGGCGACCGTAAGCGAGTCGATATTGTACCCGCGCGCGGTGAACAGGCCGGTGATCTTGGCGAGAATGCCCGGCTCGTTATCGACGGTAACCGTAAGCACATGGCGCTCTGTTGCAGCGCTTTCAATTTTCATGGATCGTGTTCCCTTATGAAGCCCGCTTACACCAGCGCCTTGGCTTCGTCGTCCATCGTCCCGTCGACCCGGTCGCCATAAAGCAGCATCTCGGTGTGTGCTGCACCGCTAGGGATCATTGG
>JBCBHD010000219.1:0-5360 GCA_038526115.1 Pseudomonadota bacterium
TCGCCATTCAACAGGAGATAGCTGACTTCCATGAAGCTGGAATGCTCGGCGAGCTGTCCGATCGGGTAGCCACGGTGGAGCAGAACACCTTCGTTGCCATCGATATAGGTCAGCGCGCTTTCGCAGCTCGCAGTAGACTTGTAGCCCGGATCGAAAGTGAAGGCGCCAGTCGCGCCGTAGAGTTTGCGAATATCAACTACGTCGGGGCCGGTGCTGCCTTCGAGTACGGGAAACTCATATGTTTCTCCACCGAGCTCGAGCTTGGCATTCTTGTCTGCCACAAGGGGTCTCCTGTCCAATTCCTGCCCGTGTCAGCTCGCAGCGGCCTGCGCGTCGAGCCGAGCAAGGGCTTCTTCCCGTCCCAGAAGGACCAGAACGTCGAAAATACCGGGCGATGTTGTCGTTCCGGTGAGTGCAGCGCGCATCGGCTGCGCCAGCTTGCCCAAACCCAATCCCAAGTCTTCGGCAAGCGACTTCGTACTGGCTTCGAGTGCTTCGATTGTCCAGTCATTTTCCTTCCCAAAACGCTCGGAAATGAGCGCTAAACGCTTGCGCCCGTCTTCATCCAGCAATTTGGCGGCTTTCTCGGTCATGGAAAGTGGTCGATTGGCAAACAGAAACCCTGCTCCTTCAACCAGTTCATCCAGGTTTTTCGCCCGCGTTTTCAATACCGGAATCGCCTTTTCCAGAAGAAGGGCGTCAGCGTCCGCTGGAAGCTTGGGCAGCATCAAGTCCGCCAGAACTTTGTCATTTGTGTCGCGAATGTAATGGCCATTCAGGTTTTCAAGCTTCTTGATGTCGAAACGCGATGGGCTTTTGCCAACGCCTGAGAGTTCAAACAGTTCAATCGCTTCTTGGCGTGTGATTTCTTCACGGTCCCCATGTCCCCATCCGAGGCGGAGGAGATAATTGAAAAGAGCATCGGACAGAATACCCATCTCGTCCCGATATGCTTCTACACCCAAAGCGCCATGCCGCTTGGATAGCTTTGCGCCATCGGAGCCGTGAATCAGCGGAATGTGGGCGTAAACCGGATCGGGCCAACCGCCTTCAATTTCGTCCATTGCGCGGTAAATCGGCAGCTGACGGAATGCGTTGTTCAGGTGATCATCACCGCGGATAACATGCGTAACTCCCATGTCGTGGTCATCAACGACCACAGCAAGCATGTAGGTTGGCGAACCATCCGCGCGGAGAATGATGTAGTCGTCAACTTCCTGATTTTTTACCGAAACACTGCCCTGAACTTCGTCTTCGAGCGTGGTTTCGCCTTCGTTCGGTGTCTTGAGACGGACGACGAAAGGTGCACCTTGTGGTGCTTCGCCAGGATCACGATCGCGCCAACGACCATCGTAGCGGAGCGGTTGCTTGTTGGCGCGCTGTTCGGCGCGCATAACTTCGAGTTCTTCGGGTGTTGCAAAGCACTTGTAGGCGTGGCCGGCCTCTAGAAGTGCGTGAGCCACTTCTGCGTGCCTGTCGGCACGCTGCGACTGGAATGTTGGCGATTCATCGTAATCCAGCCCAAGCCAGTCCAGTCCGTCAAGGATGGCGTCGATGGCTTCCTGAGTCGACCGCTTCTTGTCTGTGTCTTCGATCCGCAAGAGCGCTTTGCCTCCGTGATGGCGAGCGTACAGCCAGTTAAACAGAGCTGTCCGTGCACCGCCGATATGCAGGAACCCCGTGGGCGAGGGGGCAAAGCGGGTTACCACTTCGCTGGTAGTGCCAGACGCATTTGAGCCGCTTTCGCTTGCCATAAGCTGCTAATTCCTTTTCACTTTGGGTCTGGCCATTGTTGATTGGCCCCGGGGGTACCGATGCGCGATGCACCGATCATACCGATGGGAGATGGAGACCGGCACGCCATCAGCGATGATGACGCTGCCGCACGTAAGTCTGCAAGCGGCGCTTGGCAATGGGGCGTTGGGGCCGGTGGAGCCGCACGACCGTTTGCCAATTGGAACATTGCGGCCGGGGCAGAACACTTTCTTGCCAGCGCAGGGTTTGATCGTGCGCCGTGGCTTGCAGTCGTATTTGTCGCTGGGAACCTTTCGTGGTTCGCGCTCCCTACTCCCTGGCTTTGGATGGGGGCGATCGGTTCCGCATTGCTGTGTGCCATTGCGGCTATTGCAGTTTGGCGTGGGGATAACGAGAGATCTCACCTCCGCCAGGCAGTGGTGGCTTGCAGCCTGCTCTTTGCGGCGGGCGTCGCGGTTATCTGGTTGCGGTCAGAGATTGTCGGCGCGGAGCCGTTGGAGCGTCCAGTTGTAGAACGCGTGCAAGGCTATGTTCTCGATCGCGAGGATCAACCGGCTCAGGATCGCACACGGATTACGTTGGCGGTGCGTGATGCCGAAGATGGAGAGAGTCGGAAGATCAGGCTCAATGTTCCTTTGGCGCAAGCGACTGATGGTCTGTCAGAAGGCGCGATTATCCGCACGCGTGCTCGTTTGATGCCACCTGCAAGCCCTATGCTTCCCGGGGCCTATGACTTTGCCCGAGCGGCATGGTTTAAAGGAATTGCTGCGACTGGAAGCGTGATCGGCGATGTTACGGTAGTCGAACCAGCGCCGCGCTCCAGCGGGATCGCCGCGATCCAGCGCTCCCTTTCAGCGCATGTCCGATCACGTGTCGAAGGTTCTGCTGGCACCATAGCCGCGGCGTTCGCGAGCGGCGATCGAGGAGCCATTGCAGAGGCTGATGAAGACGCAATGCGTGACGCAGGTCTTACCCATCTTCTGTCGATCAGCGGGCTTCATGTCAGCGCCGTTATCGCCGCGGCCTATTTGGTCGCTCTCAAAGTGTTGGCGTTGTTTCCTGCGATCGCCCTTCGAGTGAGGCTCCCTATTGCCGCCGCAGCCGTCGGCGCGCTTGCAGGCATTGGATACACCTTGCTGACCGGCGCGCAGGTCCCCACGGTTCGGAGCTGTGTTGCGGCGATGCTAGTTCTGATTGCCCTCGCGATGGGGCGCGACGCCTTGTCACTCAGAATGGTAGCGGCGGCCGCCATGTTTGTGCTGCTGCTCTGGCCAGAAAGCGTGGTTGGGCCGAGTTTCCAGATGAGTTTTGCGGCCGTCCTCGCAATTGTCGCGCTGCATTCGAGTTCGCCGGTCAAAGCCTTCCTGGCTGCTCGCGAAGAGAGCTGGTTTGCGCGAACGGGACGTCGCATTTTCATGCTCTTTATAACCGGTTTGGTCATCGAGATTGCTCTGATGCCCATTGTCTTGTTCCACTTTCAGCGGGCTGGTGTTTACGGTGCATTCGCCAACGTGATTGCGATACCTCTGGTTACGTTTGTCTCGATGCCGTTAATCGCGATTGCATTGGTTCTTGATCTCGTCGGGATTGGCGCTCCGGTATGGTGGCTGGCGAAGGCGTCTCTTGATCTGATGTTGGCTATTGCGCATTTCACCTCGGCTCAGCCTGGAGCAGTCAAACTAATGCCGCAGATGGGCATCGGGACGATTGCCTTGTTTGTTGCCGGAGGCTTGTGGGTTGCGCTGTGGAGTGGAAAGGCGCGTTTGCTTGGATTTGTTCCAGCTGCAATCGCCACTGTTGCCTTGTTCGTCACTCCAATACCTGACATCCTGATTGGGAGAGAAGGTCGCCATGTCGGTATCACTCTAGACAATGCCGATGGTAGCAAGAGCCTTCTTTCGCTTCGAGAAACCCGGTCGGACTACGCAAGAGATAACCTGCTAGAACTGGCGAGTGTGACCAGTGAACCTGTACCTGTTGCGAACTGGCCAGGCGCCAATTGCTCGACTGAATTCTGTCTTGTGCAGATCGAACGGGGAGGGCGACAATGGACCTTACTGCTGGCGCGAAATCGCGACTTGGTCGAAGAAAGAGCGTTGGCAGCCGCTTGCGAACGAGCCGATATCGTCGTTGCTGATCGCTACCTGCCGTATTCGTGCAAGCCGCTTTGGCTGAAAGCTGATCGCAGACTACTGGACAGGACAGGTGGCCTCGCCATTGATCTGACCACCGAACGCATCACCAGCGTCGCTAACGGTCAGGGCGAGCATGGATGGTGGCGCGGGAAGCTCGACTAGCCCCCCGCGCGACCCAATCAATGATAGCGGCGCAGCAATCCTGCGAGCTTACCCTGAACTTGCACTTCACCTGATCCGTAGATTTGTGGATCGTAGGCTGCGTTGGCGGGATCGAGGCGGACATTGCCTCCATCCTTGTGCAGATATTTGAGAGTAGCTTCCTCGCCGCGCACCAGCGCCACGACAATCTCCCCATCGCGGGCGGTATCAGTCCGCCGAACAAGCGCAAAATCGCCATCGAAAATTCCCGCCTCGACCATCGAGTCACCGGACACTTCGAGCGCGTAATGCTCGCCAGGGCCGAGCAACGCTGCCGGTACAGGAAGCGAATTCTGGCCTTCGAGAGCTTCAATCGGTGCGCCCGCTGCAATCCGACCGTGAAGCGGTATCTCGATGACATCGTTTGCTGGCTCCGGTGCATGCATTGATGGAGCAGCACCCACACCGGCAATCGCATCGTTCGCTGCCCTCGATGCGCGGGGAGCGGGGGTTGCATCTTCCGGCATTTTGATAACCTCAAGCGCGCGAGCGCGGTTGGGTAGACGACGAATGAAGCCGCGTTCTTCAAGGGCCGATATAAGCCGGTGGACCCCGGACTTGCTCTTGAGATCGAGCGCTTCCTTCATTTCTTCGAAGCTTGGCGAGATGCCTGTCTCTTCCAACCGTTGCTGGATAAATTGGATCAATTCGTGCTGCTTGGCTGTCAGCATGGATAACCTCCCATGGGCCGCTCCACAGTCGTCAGCGCAAATGCTCTAACGCTGTAAATGGGCGCAGGATCAATTCGGCGTGCCGCCAGAGGCACCGTCCAGAACTGGAAAAGGTGCGTTGCCTGCACTGTCTCGCTCGCCGATATGGTGAACGAATGCGGAACAATTAGGCAACTTAGGGAATCGAGTCAAGCGTCCCTAACCATGAAAAGCCTACAATTCAGCCGTTTTGGAGGTTGTAGATTGAAACAGTCTCGCCAATGGGGGCTTCGGGAGAATTGGCAGCGCGGTCGATCAGGCAATTCGCGTGGGCGAGGGAACGCAGCGCGCTTGAATCCTGCGACATTGCCAATCGCACTGTTTGACCATCACTAAAGCCTCTCAGGAATTCACGCCGTCTCAAAACAGCAGGCAATGGTTCGTCCGTCGCGACAGTCTGTGCAGTGGGTAGGGGGCTTGGGTCTCCCATTGCTGCGCGCACGAGTGGCAGCCCGAACAGGAAGCATGTTACAAAGCTGGAGACCGGATTTCCGGGCAAACCGAGAATGACTTGACCCTTTCGGGTGGCAATCATCAGCGGCTTGCCTGGCTTAATCGC